>NZ_JBEZEV010000065.1:0-38974 GCF_040649055.1 Micromonospora sp. NPDC049060 | reverse complement strand
ACGCCCCGGGCGCGGCACACCGAGCCCGGGGCGCCGCAGCCGTCGCCGGCCGCGCCCGAGCAGGGGGTGGCCTTCCAGGTGCCCGCCGAACTGGTCGTGGAGTCCGCCCGCTGGCACCAGGGGCGGATGCTCGTCGCGTTCGAGGGCATCGCGGACCGGGACGTCGCCGAGGCGCTGCGCGGCACCCTGCTCGCGGTCGACAGCGCCGACGTCGCCGCGCCGGAGGACCCGGAGGAGTTCCACGACCACCAGCTCGTCGGGCTGGCCGTGGTCACCCCGGCCGGCGACCGGCTGGGCGAGGTGGCCCGAATCGACCACGCCCCCGCCTCCGACCTGCTGGTGCTGCGCCGTCCCGAGGGCGGCACCGCGCTCATCCCGTTCGTCAAGGCGATCGTCCCCGAGGTTGACCTCGCCGGCGGTCGCGTCGTCGTCGACCCGCCGGCCGGTCTGCTCGATCTGTAGAACCGCTGGAGCACCCCCGCATGCGCGTCGACATCGTGTCGATCTTCCCGGAGTACTTCGCCCCGCTGGACCTGTCGTTGATCGGCAGGGCCCGGGCGAACGGCACGCTGCGGCTGGCCGTACACGATCTGCGGATCTGGACCCACGACGTGCACCGCACGGTCGACGACACGCCCTACGGCGGCGGGCCCGGCATGGTGATGCGGCCGGAGCCGTGGGGCGAGGCGCTCGACGCCCTCGCCCCGGCGGAGGTGACCGCGCCCCGGCTGGTGGTGCCGGCCCCGACCGGCGCCCCCTTCACCCAGGCGATGGCGCACGAGCTGGCCGCCGAGCCGCACCTGCTCTTCGCCTGCGGCCGGTACGAGGGCATCGACCAGCGGGTGCTCGACCACGCCGCGACCCGGATGCCGGTCACCGAGGTCTCCCTCGGCGACTACGTCCTCTTCGGCGGCGAGGTGGCGGTGCTGGTGATCCTGGAGGCGGTCACCCGGCTGCTGCCCGGCGTGCTCGGCAACGCGGGTTCGCTGGCCGAGGAGTCGCACGCCCACGGGCTGCTGGAGGCCCCCATGTACACGAAGCCGGCGACCTGGCGGGGGCTGGAGGTGCCGGAGGTGCTCCGCTCCGGCGACCACGGCAGGATCGCCCGCTGGCGGCGGGACGAGGCGCTGACCCGCACCGCGACGCGTCGTCCCGACATGCTCGCCGCGGTGGACCCGCAGCGCCTGGACAAACGGGACGTCGCCGCGCTGGACCGGGCCGGATTTCAGGTGCCGCCGGGGGATGTGGCAAAGTAGGGGGGTTGCCGCAACCGGCCGCGCCGCGGCCGGCTGCGAGGATCCTCGACCGGGGTCGGGTCACCGACCACCATCCGGGGATCAGAATCACCCACCCGCGCACCGATTGACGGTGCGCCGTGAGCCTCACGAGGACGCAGCGATGAACATCCTGGACGCCCTTGACGCCCAGTCGAAGCGCACCGACCTCCCCGACTTCCGTGCCGGTGACACCGTCAAGGTGCACGCCCGGGTCGTCGAGGGCAACCGGTCCCGTGTCCAGATCTTCCAGGGCGTCGTCATCCGCCGCCAGGGTGACGGTCTGCGCGAGACCTTCTCGGTCCGCAAGATCAGCTTCGGCGTCGGTGTCGAGCGCACCTACCCGATCAACAGCCCGGGTATCGACCGGATCGAGGTCGTGACCCGCGGTGACGTCCGCCGCGCCAAGCTCTACTACCTGCGCGAGCTGCGGGGCAAGAAGGCCAAGATCAAGGAGAAGCGCGAGAAGCAGCCGAGCTGACCTCGCGCTCGCCACGCCGCCCGAGCTGCGCGTATGTCGTACCGACCGGACCGCACTACCCTGGTCGCTACGGGCGCAGCCGGGCGACGTCCCGCCACGACGGCGGAGCGACGACCACTACCGCCCGGGGAGCCCCGACAGGGTTCCCGGGCGGTAGTGTCATTTCTGCTGACCGGAGAGTGGCGTGGTGCAGACGCTTGACGAGGACGGCGCCCTCGACCCCTGGCGACGGCGCGCCCGCCGCCCCCGCCGACAGATGCCGCTCTGGCAGGAGCTGCCGCTGCTGCTGGTCGTCGCGTTCTGCCTCGCGGTGCTGATCCGCACCTTCCTGCTCCAGGCGTTCTTCATCCCCTCCGGCTCGATGGAGGACACCCTCCTCGTCGGCGACCGGGTCCTGGTCAACAAGGTCGTCTACGACGTGCGCGACCCGGTGCGGGGCGAGGTCGTCGTCTTCCGGGGCACCGACCGCTGGGCCCCGCAGGTCGCCGAGGGGCCGGAGCCCGGGTTCGCGGGCAAGCTCAGCCGGACCGTCGGCGACCTGGTCGGCGTCAGCCGCCCCGGCGAGAAGGACTTCATCAAGCGGGTCATCGGCCTGCCCGGCGACCGGGTGAAGTGCTGCGACGCCGAGGGGCGGGTGCTGGTCAACGGCACGCCGCTCGACGAGTCGTCGTACGTCCTGCGCGACTCGCCGCTCGACATCCCGCCCAACCCCCGCGAGTGCCGGTCCCGGCGCTTCGACGAGGTCGTGGTCCCGCCCGGGCAGATCTTCGTCATGGGCGACCACCGGATGGTCTCCCAGGACGCCCGCTGCCAGGGCCCGGTGCCGATCGAGAACGTGGTGGGCCGGGCGTTCACCGTGGTCTGGCCGTCGTCGCGCTGGAGCGCCCTGTCGGTGCCCGCGACCTTCGACGACGTCGCCGACCCGCCGGCCGCCTCCACCGGCGCCCCGCCCCCGGTCCGCCCCACGCCGGACGGGGATCTGGTGCTGTTCGCCCCGACCGCTGTCGCGCTCGCCGTTCTCGCGCGTTCCGGACGGTGGCGCTGGGCCGGGCAACGTAGGCTCGTGCCGTGATTGACGAGCAGACCGACAAGCCGCGCAGTTCCTTCTGGAAGGAGCTGCCCATCCTCCTGGGTGTGGCGATCCTGGTCGCGGTGCTGGTGCGCGCCTTCGTGCTGCAGACCTTCTTCATCCCCTCCCCGTCGATGGAGAACACCCTCCAGATCGACGATCGGGTGCTGGTCAACAAGCTGGTCTACGACTTCCGTTCCCCGCACCGGGGCGAGGTGATCGTCTTCAAGGCCCCCATGGAGTGGAGCGCCAACCCCGACGGCGAGGACTTCATCAAGCGCGTCATCGGTGTCGGCGGCGACCACGTGGTCTGCTGCGACGCGCAGGACCGGCTGGTGATCAACGGCAAGTCGCTGGACGAGCCCTACATCTACCCCGGCGACAAGACCGCCGAGGAGTTCGACATCACCGTCCCGAAGGGCCGGCTCTGGGTGATGGGCGACCACCGCGAGGCGTCGGGCGACTCGCTGGAGCACTGGCAGCAGTCCGGTCAGGACATCACCGTCGCCACGATTCCCGAGGGCGAGGTCGTGGGGCGGGCCTTCACCGTCTTCTGGCCGTTCGGCCGGGCCACCTGGCTGAGCGTCCCGAAGCCGTACGAGGCCATCCCCGAGCCGTAGGGGCCGCCGGGCGTGTGCGTTGTCGGCGGCGTCTGGCAGGCTGGTGCGGTGACCGTCTACACCCCCCGGCGTGCGGCGCGCGTCCTGCTCGTCGACGCGGCGGGTCGGGTGCTGCTCTTCTGCGGCTCCGACCCGGCCCGCCCCGAGCACGGGCGCTGGTGGTTCACCCCCGGCGGCGGCTTGGACGAGGGGGAGAGCTACCCCGAGTGCGCGGCGCGGGAGCTGGCCGAGGAGACCGGGCTGCGGCTGCCGGCCCCGGCGTTCGGGGCGCCCGTGCACCGCGACGTGACGGAGTTCCCCTTCGACGGCGTGTGGTACCGGCAGGAGCAGGAGTTCTTCCTGGTGCGGGTGGCGGGCCACGAGGTCGACACGGCCGGCTTCAGCGAGATCGAGCGGGCCACCGTCGCCGCGCACCGGTGGTGGTCGCCGGACGAGCTGACCGCCAGCGGCGAGCGGTACTACCCGCCGGACCTGACGACGGTGCTGGCCCGGGCGCTGGCCGCCGCGCCCGCGCCCACGGCCGGGCAGGACGCGCCGTGCTGACGCCCCCGCGCACGGTGGTGCGCCGCGAGGGTGGGCTCTACGCGCTGGAGCGCGCGTTGCAGCGGCGCGGCTTCCGGCACGTCGCCGGGGCCGACGAGGCGGGTCGCGGCGCCTGCGCCGGGCCGCTGGTCGCCGCCGCCGCGATCCTGCCCGAGGGCCGCCGCGGCGAGATCGACGGGCTGGCCGACTCCAAGCTGCTCACCCCCGCCAGCCGGGAGCGGATCCACGACGAGGTCGTGGCCCGCGCGCTGGCGTACGCCGTGGTGGTGATCCCGGCCGAGGAGGTCGACGAGCGGGGCCTGCACGTGAGCAACCTGGCCGCTATGCGTCGCGCGCTGGCGTCGCTGACGACCCACCCCGACTACGTGCTGACCGACGGCTTCGGCGTGGACGGCCTCGACGTGCCGGGGCTGGCCGTGTGGAAGGGCGACCGGGTGGCCGCCTGCGTCGCGGCGGCGAGCGTACTCGCCAAGGTCACCCGGGACCGGATCATGGTCGAGCTCGACGGGGCGTTCCCGGGCTACGGGTTCGCCGAACACAAGGGTTACATCACCGCGGAACACACCGCGGCGCTGCGGGACCGGGGGCCGTGCCGGGAGCACCGGTTCTCGTACGTCAACGTGGCGACGGTGTCCGGTCGCGACGGCGCCCCGCCCCGGGCGCGTCGGCCGGCGGACGCGAGGCGGGACGAGCCGATGGAGCGCTCCTGCCCGCCAGGGGGTACCGTCGGCGTGGCGTTGGGCGAGCAGCCTCAGCCTCCGGCGTCGGTGGGGGAAGATGTGGTCATGGAAGGCGGAGTGCGATGAGCGCGGAAGACCTCGAGAAGTACGAGACCGAGATGGAGCTCCAGCTCTACCGGGAGTACCGCGACATCGTCCGCCAGTTCTCCTACGTGGTGGAGACGGAGCGCCGGTTCTACCTGGCCAACCAGGTCGACCTGCACGTGCGCAACTCCGACGGCGAGGTCTACTTCGAGGTCGAGATGCACGACGCCTGGGTGTGGGACATGTACCGTCCCGCCCGGTTCGTGAAGAACGTCCGGGTGATGACCTTCAAGGACGTCAACGTCGAGGAGCTGGAGAAGCCCGACATCTCGCTGCCCGCCGACTCCGGCTTCGGCGGCTGACCCACCGCTCCGCCGCCCGGTGGCCCCACCGCCGGGCGTACGAGCCGTCTGCGCCCCCACCGCCGCGCGGCCGTCACTCCGCTTCTCCCCGGCAGCTTGGCTCATCCCGCCAGCACCACGACCTCGACCCGCTGGACGAGGTTGTTGGCGAAGCCGCCCCGGTTCCACGGCTGCTCGACCGGCTGGCTGCGCCCGGAGGCGTCGGTGGCGCGGGCCCCGAGGACGTGCCGCCCCGGCTCCGCCGTCCACTCGTGCCGCCACCGGCGCCAGGCGAACTCCCCGCCGACCTGCTCGTCCAGGATGGCCGGTCGCCAACTGGCCCCGCCGTCGGTGGTCACCTCCACCGAGACGACCGGGGCGTGGCCGGACCAGGCGCGTCCGTCCAGCGTGCACGGACCGGGCCGCAGCACCCGGGTGCGGGACATGAAGTCGGGGAAGCCGGGCGGCCGGACCAGCGCCCGCGGCTCGATCCGGGTCACCGGCACCCCGGGGTCGTCAGCGTCCCGCCGCAGCCGGTAGGCGACCGCGTTCTGGTAGCCGTCGAACGCCTCGGTGCGCACCTCGATCGCGCGCAGCCACTTGACGTGCGCCATGCCGTACCAGCCGGGCACGATCAGCCGCAGCGGGGCACCGTGCTGCGGCAGCAGCGGAGCGCCGTTCATCTCGTACGCCAGCAGCACCTCCTCGCGCAGCGCGTCGGCGGCCGGCAGCGCCCGCTGGTAGTCCTGCTCGACGCCGCGTTCCACGCCGTGGTCAGCGCCGGTGAAGACCACGTCCATGGCGTCGGCGGCGATCCCCGCCTCGCGCAGCAGCGGCGCCAGCGGGGTGCCGGTCCACTCCGCGTTGCCGACCGCCTCGACCAGCCACGGCTGGCTCACCGGCCGGGGGTGCAGCAGGGCGCGCCCGTTGCCGGCGCACTCCATCGTGACCCGGCGGGTGACGCGGGGCCGCTCGCGCAGCGCCGCGAGGCCGAGGGTCAGCGGCCGGTCCACCGCGCCGGCCACCGTCAGCGCGTGCGCGTCCGGGTCGAGGTCCGGGATGTCGTAGTGGATGAGCAGGTAGTGCAGGCCGGCCGGGGTCACGTCGTAGCGCAGCGCCTCCAGCGGGATGCCGTGGTTGCGGGCGGCGAGCTGCAACTCCTCGGCGGTGATGCCCTCGCCGGGTTCCGCCACGCGGGAGGGCCCGCTGGCATCGTGCACAGTGGTCATCGAGGACCTCCCCCGGCCGGACGGCGGCGGCTCCGCCGTTGCGCCCGTCCCAGCCTAGGGCCTCCCCGGCGCTGCCGGGCACGCCCAGGAACCAGCGCGCCTAGCAGATCGCCCGGCCCTCCGGGGGCCGTCCACAGGACGGCAGTCGTCCACAGGCGAGGGCGCCGGGGGTGGCGGGGACGGGCGGGTGCCGCGCAGGCTGCGCCCATGCGACCTGCCGCCCGTACCGCCGTCGCGCTCTGCGCTGCCCTGCTGTCCCTCGGCCCCGCCGCGCCCGCCGCCCGGCCGGTCCCGGCGGCGGGGCGACCGTTCGCCCCGGCGGCACCGCCCGGGATCGCGCCGCCCGGAGTTGCGCCGGCCGCGGTCATGACGGCCGGGGTCGCACTGTCCGGGGTTGCACCGTCTGGGGTCGCGCCGGCCGGGGTCGCGCGGTTCCGGTGGCCGCTCGACGGCGTCCCGCGCCCGGTGCGCCGGTTCGACCCGCCGCCCCGGCCGTGGCTGCCCGGCCACCGGGGCGTCGACCTGGCCGCCGCGCCGGGCGCGACCGTGCGGGCCGCCGGCGTCGGCACGGTGCTCTTCGCCGGTCTGGTCGCCGGCCGTCCCGTCGTCACCGTCGGGCACGCCGACGGGCTGCGGACCACCCACGAGCCGGTGTCGCCGGCGGTCCGCCCCGGCGAGACACTGGCGGCCGGGGCGCCGCTGGGCACCCTCCTCGCGGGCCACCCGGGCTGCCCCGCCCCCGCCTGCCTGCACTGGGGGCTGCGGCGCGGCGCCGACTACCTGGATCCGCTGGCCCTGCTCGGCCTGGGACCCGTGCGGCTGTTGCCGCTCGACGGGGACGACCCCGCCCTCAGCGCTGGGCGAGCAGCGGGGGCAGCCGCACCGCGAGCCGCTCGTACTCGTCGGGGGTGTTGTAGACCTGGGCACAGAGCCGCAGCCAGCCGCGTCCGTTCCAGGCCATGACGGCGACCTCGGTGGCGAGCCGCTCGGCGATCCGTTCCCGCAGCGCCCGCGCCGCGTCGAGCGTGGTGCCCAGGCCTGCCGGCAGCGGCACGATCCGCATGGCGATCCCCGGCCCGCCGGGGTCCGGCAGGTCGACGGGGGCCACCCCGAGCGCGTCCCCGAGCAGCCGCTGGCCGTACGCCGCCAGCGCGGCGTTGTGCCCGCGTACCCGGTCCACGCCGAGGCTGCGCAGCGTGAACAGGCCCACCGGCGCGGCCAGCCAGCCCGTGTAGTCCTGCGTCGCCGACCACTCGACGCGGCGGGGGAACCCGGACTCCTGCTCCCAGGAGACGACCAGCGGCTCGATCCGTTCCCGCCACGGCGGAGCGACCGCCAGCACGGCGGTGCCGCGCGGCGCGTACGCCCACTTGTGCAGGTTGCCCACCCAGAAGTCGGCGCCGACGTCGCCCACCGGCGCCGGAAGCATGCCCGGGGCGTGTGCGGCGTCGACGAGGACCGGTATCCCGTACTCCCGTGCCACGCCGACGATCGCGGCGACGGGGAAGAGCCGGGCGGTGGCCGAGGTGAGCTGGTCCACGACGAGCAGCCGGGTCCGGCCGGGGCGCAGCCCGGCGCGGACGATCTGGACGATCTCCTCGCCCGAGGCGGCCAACGGGACGGGCAGGGTCCGGTTCACCGCCCCCGTACGCCGGCACTCCCGGGCGATGGAGAGGCCGACCGCGCCGTAGCCGTGGTCGGTGGTGAGCACCTCGTCGCCCGGACGCAGGCCGATCGACTGGAGCACCACCGCCACGCCGTTGGTGGCGTTCGGGACGAGGGCGGTGCCGTCCGGGTCGGCGCCCAGGAAGCCGGCCAGGTGCCGGCGGGTGTGGGCGATCCGGTCGACCAGGCCCTGCGTGAAGAAGCGCAGCGGGTTGGCCTCCATCTCGTCGCGCAGCCGCTGCTGGGCCCGCTGCACGGCGATCGGTACCGCGCCGAACGAACCGTGGTTCAGGTGGCTGACCGCCGGGTCGAGCGAGAAGAGCAGGCGGGCTGCCGCGATCGGCTCGGGCGGCTGCGGGAGGCTCACCCGGTGATCGTAGCGACCGGTCGATCCATCGCCGCCGTTCCGCGGGGTACGGTCCGTCGGGCGCCCGCCCGGGACGCGGGTGGCATCGAGCCCGTACCGGTCGACCGTCCTCGACCCCGGAGAATCGCTGGTCATGGACGTCGAACTGCGCTGGCCGACCGCCGCCGACCGGCAGCTGCGCGCCGAGGTGCACCGGGTGCTGCACGCCGTGGCCGAGCGGGGCGGCGCGATCGGGTACGCGGTCCCGCCCGGCCGCGCCGAGACCGACGCCTGGCTGGACGGGGTGCTCGGTCTCGTCGAGGCCGGCGACGCCGCGCTGGTCCTCGCCGTGCTCGACGACCGGGTGGTGGGCACCGGGTCGTGGCGGCGCGGTCCGAAGCCGATCTTCACCCACTACGCCGACCTGGAGAAGATCACCGCACATCCCGCCGCCCGTGGCCGCGGCATCGGTCGGCTCGTCACCGGCGCACTGATCGACGACGCCCGCAAGGCCGGCGTCGAGACCCTCGCGCTGGGAGTGCGCGGCAACAACCACGGTGCCATCGAGCTGTACGAGCGCCTCGGCTTCCGCGAGTGGGGTCGACTGCCGTACGTCATCGAGGTGGGCGACGAACGCTACGACGACGTGCGGATGTGCCTGGACCTCGGGCGCGAGCCGCACGTGGTGCTCCGGGGCTCTGCCCTCGACGGGCCGGGCTCGTCGCCGCGCCGGACCTGAGCACCCGCCCCTGCCTGCCCGTCAGCCCGGTCCCGGCTGCTCGTGCCCGGGTCGCTCGGGTCCGGGCCGTTCGGGTCCGGGGTGGCCTGCGACGGCGGGAGTCAGGCGCGTGGGTGGGCCTGGCGGTAGGCGGCGCGGAGCCGCTCCACGGACACGTGTGTGTAGATCTGGGTGCTCGCCAGGGACGAGTGCCCCAGCAGCTCCTGCACCGCCCGCAGGTCGGCGCCGCCCTCCAGCAGGTGGGTGGCCGCCGAGTGACGCAGCCCGTGCGGGCTGATCGGAGGCAGGCCGGCGGCCTCCGCGTACCCGCCGACGATCCGCCGCGCCGTCGTCGGGTTGAGCCGTCCGCCGCGGGCGCCGAGCAGCAGCGCGTCGCGGGAGTGCGGTGCGGCCAGCGCCGGCCGGCCGTGGCGCAGCCACTCGTCGAGCGCCCGCTGCGCCGGCACCCCGTACGGCACGGCCCGTTCCCGGCCACCCTTGCCGAACACCCGCACGACCCGTCGCGCGTGGTCGACGTCGGCAAGGTCGAGGCCGCACGCCTCGCTGATCCGCACCCCCGTGCCGTAGAGCAGCTCCAGCAGCGCCCGGTCCCGCAGCAGTACCGCCTCGGCGACCTGGTCGGCCGCAGGGGGAGGACCCGACGACTCGGGCGACGCCGGTCGGGCGCCTTTCTCGTCGGGTGATGCTGGTCGGGAACCCTCCCCATCGGGCGGTGCTGGTCGGGAGCCCTCCCCGCCAGGTGACGACGGTGCCGAGTCGTCCTCGTCGGGTGACGGCGGTCGGGAGTCGTCCTCGGCGGGGGGTGGCGGCACGGCCGGGGCGAACCGGCCCGGCGCTTCGACCAGGGCGGCCGCCTGGTCGGCACGCAGCACGGTCGGCAGGTCCCGGTGGGCGCGCGGGCTGGACAGGGCGCCGGCCACGTCGGCGGGGAGCAGCCCGCAGCGGTGGGCCCACGCGCTGAACGTCCGCGCCGAGGCCGCCCGGCGCGCGAGCGACGTCCGTGCGGCCCCCATCGTCCGCTGCTTGGCCAGCCAGCTGCGTAGCACGGCGAGGTCCAGCTCCGGCAGTTCGGCGCAGCCCATCCGGTGGGCGTGGTCCAACAGCGACACCACGTCACCGACGTACGCCCGAACGGTGTGGGCGGACCGGTTGCGCACGGCGGCCAGGTACCCGGCGAAGTCGTCCACCGCCTCGCGCATCGCCGGTGGGAGCGCCTCGTGGGTCGCCCGGGTGCCGTTCGCCTCCCGGCTCACCGCGGTCCCCTCGCCGCCACCCGCCGGGCGCCCGGTGCGCCTCGCGTGCGCCTCCCTGCTACGCCGGGCCGAGCTGCGGGCGCCGCCTGGCCGACCCGCACGGGAGGCCGCACCCCTCGGTACACCTGGGTGCGGATCGAGGCCGTGGTGGCGATGGGCGGCGGATCCTCGGGCGGCACGGGACCAGCCTACGGTCGCCCGACGCCACCGGCAGGCCACCGGGCCGGGCACGGCACTGGCCGCCCGACGCCACCTCGCCGGGCAGCGCATCGGGCTGCCGGCCACCGGCTGGGCACCGGGGCCGGTCAGCGCACCAGGCCGCCGGCCACCGGCAGACCACCGGGCCGGGCAGCGCACCGGGCTTCCGGTCACCGGCTGGGCACCGAGGTCCGACCGGGCGCCGAGGCGGTGGCCGGCCGTGCGGGCTCGCGGGTGCTCCCGGCGCAGACGCGCGGCCCGGGTGGTGGATTGCGTCGGCCGGTGCGCGCAGACTTGTCGTACCAACGGGTGTGGGCCCTGGCCGTGGTCGCCGTGCGACGGGACCAGGCTCGACGAAGGGGGACCGGGCATGGGGGTGGACGTCGTCCTCTACCGGGCGGTCGGGGTGGGCTCCGACCGGCGTCGCCTCGTGCCGGCCGAGGTGCTGCCCGATCCCGACGACGTCCTGCTGAACCTCGTCCGGCGCGTCCGTGGCACCGGGCGTACCCCTCTGCTCGACCGGGTGGATCCGGTCGGCGAGCTGGTGGTCCCTGCCGGCCAGGCGCCGCAGCTCCTCGCCGAGGTGCGCTGCCTCGCCGAGGTGTCCCGGTCGACGCCGGAGCTGACGCACGTGCGCCGGCTGGACCGGTTGGCGCGGCGCTGCCGGCTGGACCGCGCGATGGAGATCCGCTTCGAAGGTGACTGACGGCGGCTCCTCGTCCGCCGGGCGGTTCACGGTCCCTCCGGCGGTGCCGGTCGTCCGCCGGACGCGTTCCCGGCCGGCGGGGGCGCGAGGGCGTACCCGTCGTCGCGGCGGAGCACCAGGGCCAGTTCCTCGAGCATCGACAGCTTCCGCAGCGCGGTACGGACGGGCACCCCGGCCCGCGCGGCGAGGACGTCCACACCGACCGCGCCCCGGCGGGGCAACGCCTCGACGACGGCCCTAGCGTCGTCGTCGAGCAGGTCGGCCGGCTGCTGCGGGCCGCGCGGTATGGGCGCCAGGTCGCCGATCCGCCCGACCTCCTCCAGCACCTGCGCGACGCCGGTCACCAGCCGGGCCCTCGGATACTCCCGCAGCGTCTCGTGCGCGCCGACGGACATCGCCGACGTGACCGGGCCGGGCACCACCATGCTGGGCTTGCCCAGGGCGAGCGCCCGGTGGGTGGTCTGGGTGGCGCCGCTGCGGGCGGCCGCCTCCACCAGCACCGTGCCGAGGGTGCCCGCCGCGATCACCCGGTTGCGGATGAGGAACCGGGGCCGCAGCGGATCGGCTCCCGGCATCCACTCGCTGACCAGCAGCCCGGTGTCGGCGATCCGGTCGAACAACGCCGCGTTGCCCATCGGGTACGGGCGGTCCACGCCGCAGGCGAGCACCGCCACGGTCAGACCACCGGCGTTGAGCGCGCCCCGGTGGGCCGCGGCGTCGATGCCGAAGGCTCCACCCGAGACGACGGTCCAGTCCCGGTCGGCCAGCCCGTAGCCGAGTTCCGTGGCGACGTGCGTGCCGTACCCGGTGGCGGCGCGGGCGCCGACGACCGCGACGGAGCGGTCGAACGCCTCTGCGAGCGGCCACGAGCCGCGTACCCAGAAGCAGAGCGGCGGGGCGGTCTCGATGTCCACCCGTCGGTAGGCGCCGGGCAGCCGGAGCCGGCGCAGGTCGCCGACCCGGACCGGCCACTCGTCGTCGCCGGGGACGACGATCCGGGCGCCGAGGCGGTCCGTGCGGTCCAGCGCGTCGGCCGCGACGGCCCGGGCGTCGCCGGCCGCGCAACGGGCCGCCACGGTGTTCCGCAGCGTCTCCTCCGGCGCGCCCCCGTCGAGCAGGAGGTCGAGCGCCGCCACCGGGCCGAGCCGGTCGACCAGCCGGTGCACCGACCAGGTGCCCGGCTCGGCGAGCCAGGTGAGCGCCACCCTGGCCAGGGTCTCCTCGTCGGTGCTCACGTCGCGTCCCCCGTCCTCAGTTGGATGGCCTCCCGGACGTCCTCCCGGTCAGGGCGGTCCCGACCGTCCAGGTCCGCGATCGTCCAGGCCAGGCGGATGATCCGGTCAAAGCCGCGGGCCGACAGCGATCCGGCGTCCAGCCGGACCCGCAGCTCGGCCGTGTCCGGCCCGGGCAACCGCCAGGGCGGTCGGCGCAGGTACGGGCCGGGTATCTCGGCGTTGAGCCGGTGACCGAGCACCGCCCAGCGGGTGGCCGCCGCCTGCCGGGCCACCGCCACCCGCGCGGCGACGGTGGCGGAGGGCTCGCTGTCGACGGTGGCCTGCATCAGTTCGGCCGCGCGGACGGGCGGCAGCTTGACCTGCACGTCGATCCGGTCCAGCAACGGCCCGGAGAGCCGGCTGAGGTAGCGCCGCCGGGCCTGCGGCGGGCACTCGCAGTACGCGTCCCCGGCCGGCTTGGCGCACGGGCACGGGTTGGCCGCCAGCACCAGCTGCGTACGGGCCGGGTACTCGGCGCCGCCCCGGCTGCGGACCAGCCGGACCCGGCCGTTCTCCAGCGGTTGGCGCAGCGCCTCCAGCGCGCCCCGGCTGAACTCGGGCGCCTCGTCGAGGAAGAGCACGCCCCGGTGGGCGAGCGAGATCGCGCCGGGGCGGGCCAGCCCGGAACCGCCCCCGACCAGCGACGGCACCGTCGCCGTGTGGTGCGGTGCCTGGAACGGCGGGCGGCGCAGCAACCGGCCGCCCGGTGGCAGCAGCCCGGCGATGGAGTGCAGCGCGGTGACCTCCAGCGCGGCCTCGTCGTCCAGCTCGGGCAGGATCGACGGGAGGCGCTCGGCGAGCATGGTCTTGCCGGCTCCCGGCGGCCCGACCAGCGCCAGGTGGTGCCCGCCCGCCGCGGCCACCTCCAGTGCTCGCCGGCCCAGCCCCTGCCCGGCGACCTCGGCCAGGTCGGGCCCGCCGCCGGCCGGCGACGGGCCGTCCGGCTCCGGCTCGATCAGGGGCGAGCCGTCGCGGATGAAGCTGACCAGCCGGTGCAGCGTGTCGACCGCCCGGACCCGGACCCCGGGGACGACCGCCGCCTCGGCGGCGTTGCCGGCCGGGACGATCACCTTCCCGACGCCGGCCCGGGCGGCCGCGGCGACCATCGGCAGCACACCGCGCACCGGGCGGACCGTGCCGTCGAGGCCCAGCTCGCCCAGGACCACCACGTGTTCCAGGGGCAGCAGTGGCAGCTCGCCGGAGCCGCCCAGCAGGGCCGCCGCGATCGCCAGGTCGAACGCGGAGCCGAACTTCGGCAGGTCGGCCGGCAGCAGGTTGAGGGTGATCCGCCGGTTGGGCCACCGCTGACCGGAGTTGACCACGGCCGCGCGGACCCGGTCCCGGGCCTCGTGCAGGGCGGTGTCCGGCAGCCCCGAGATGACCACCGCCGGCAGGCCGGCGGCCAAATCGGCCTCGACCTCCACCAGGTGCCCGGTGACGCCCACCAGGCCCACGCAGAGCACCTTCGCGTAGCTCACGGCGCCACCCGCCGTCGCTCGACGCCACACCCGGTCCGGTCGGGTCCGCCCATCAGAACGCCCCCTTGAGGTGCTCGACCCGGGCGGCGCCGGCGCCGGTCAGGCGTACGGAGACGACGTCGAAGCGCACCTCGTCGGCGGTGGTGCCGGTGTCGGCGAGCCACCGGGCGGCGAGCCCGCGAAGCCGTCGCGCCTTGGCCGGTACGACCGCCTCCGCCGGCGGCCCGAACTCGTCGGTGCGGCGGGTCTTCACCTCGCAGAAGGCGAGCACCGGCCCGTCCCAGGCGATGATGTCGATCTCCCCGGCCGGGCAGCGCCAGTTCCGGGCCACCGGGCGCAGTCCCGCCCCGATCAGGTGTCGGACGGCGCACCGCTCCCCGTACGCGCCGACCGCCTGGTTCCGCTTCGTCATGTCCGGCACGGTGCACCCGGCGGGCGGGCAGCCGCCGCCCCGTGCCCCGGAAACTGTGGACGACGGGCGCACTGTGGACGAACGGACGATCATGCCCTCGTCGTGCTACGTGGCCCGCCTCGGTGGACCGCCGCCACGAGCCAGGCGGTACGGCGCTGAGCTGGGCCGGCCCGCCCGCTGCCGTCCCCGCCACCGCCGTTCCCGACCAGCGGTGGGGGTGACCGGTGCTCCCGGTGGCGCGGATGTGCCGGGGGCGAATGGCGCCCGTGGAGCCGGTCGCATACCGTGCCGGACGTGGACGGACGACGGAACTTTGTCGAAGATCAGGAGTCGCGCTGGTATCCGGCCGACCGCGACCGCGACCGTGACCGTGACCGCGAGAGCGGCTACGGAGAGGCGGACTGGCGCGGTCCGGCCGAGAGCCGGTACCGGGACGACGACCTGAACGCCCCCGAGCAGCGCCGGTCCGCCGAGGACGGCCGCTACGGCGACTCCACGGGGAGCCGACGCGGCGAACCAGGACGCTTCGGCACGTCGACGGAGCCCGACTCCGGGCGCTTCGCTGCCGTCGAGCCCGACTCGGGCCGGTTCGCGGCCGTCGACACCGACCGGGGCCGCTTCGGCGGGCCGGAGGACTCGGGCCGGTTCGCGGCCACGGGACGGGAGGACCCGGGCCGGTTCGCCGTGCCGGGACCGGAGGACTCCGGCCGGTTCGCCGTCACCGGCCCCGAGGACTCCGGCCGGTTCGCCGCCACGGGATCGGAGCCCGGAAGGTTCGGCGAGGCCGATTCGGGGCGCTTCGCGGCGGTGCCGCCGCTCGGGGACGCCCGGTCGGAGACCGAGGGATACCGGGCGAGCCGCTCGCGCCGGGCCGAGACGGACCCGGACGTCTCCGGGGAACTGCCCGCCGACCGCCCGGGCCGGCGCGCCGCCCGGGAGTCGAGGGATGCCCGCGACGCGCTGTCGATGTCGGGCGTCGACGCGCTGGGCGGGGCGGGACCTGTCGAGCGGACCGTGGAGCCGGCCCGCCCGGCCCCGCTGGGCGGCTACCCGATCGTCGCGCCCGGTCGGGTGGCCGAGGCCGCGAGCCCGGCGGAGACGCCGGTCGACGAGCCTGTCCGGCCGGTCGAGCCCCCGCACCCGCTGGAGATGCCGACCGGGCCGATGCCGCCGATCGCGCCCCGCGGCGACCTCGCGCCGGGGGAGCTGCCGGCGTACCCGCCGGTGGTCGCCCCGCATCCGGGAACGCCGGCGGGCGACGGGGTCTACCGGACGCGGCGGCCGGCGCTGGCCGCGCTCTTCACCCTGCTGGTCCTGGTGTTCGAGGTGCCCGCGATGCGGGTGCTGCTCAACGGCGTGACCGGCGACCCGGTCTCGACGGCCGACGTCGTGGTGGGGATCTTCCTGGTCTGCGGCCTGCCGATCTTCGCGATCGGCCTGTACGGGCTGCGTACCGGCGGGCTGTCGCTCGCGGAGGGGAACCGGGGGTGGCTGCGTCCGCCGACGGCGTACCTGACCGTGGGCCTGGTGCTCTTCGTCGCCGCCGCCCTCGCGGTCCGCTGACCCTCGGCCGTCAGGACCGCCCGGCCTGACGGCTGGTTCCGGGCCAGGGCGGGCGCGCCGAGTGCCGGAAATGGGCGTTCCGACCCCTTCCCCGCACCCGAGGCATCGGGGGCGGGGAAGGGGCGTACACTGGTCGACTGGCGACCGCCTCGCGCGGTCGACCTCGCGCGCCCTCTCCACGAGTCGTCGTGGGGCGACGGCCTCCCTGGTCCCGATCTTGGTCGGGCCCGCCATGGCCGCCGACCGGGCGCCAGGACGCCCGGCCGCCTGGCCGGGCGGGACAACCAGGGACCACGAGGAGTACCCCACCATGGCCGTCGTGACCATGCGTCAGCTGCTGGAGAGCGGTGTCCACTTCGGGCACCAGACCCGGCGCTGGAACCCGAAGATGAAGCGTTTCATCTTCACCGAGCGCAACGGTATCTACATCATCGACCTGCGCCAGACCCTCGACTACATCGAGAAGGCCTACGCGTTCGTGCGCGGGACCGTCGCCGAGGGTGGCAGCATCCTCTTCGTCGGCACGAAGAAGCAGGCCCAGGAGGCCATCGCCGAGCAGGCGACCCGGGTCGGTCAGCCCTACGTCAACCACCGCTGGCTCGGCGGCATGCTGACGAACTTCCAGACGGTCTACAAGCGGCTCCAGCGGATGAAGGAGCTGGAGGCCCTGGGTGACCTGAGCGGCACCGCCGCCGGGTACACCAAGAAGGAGACCCTGCAGCTCTCCCGCGAGAAGATCAAGCTGACCCGCACGCTCGGCGGTCTGCGGGACATGCAGAAGCTCCCGGCCGCGATCTGGGTGGTCGACACCAAGAAGGAGCACATCGCCGTCGACGAGGCCCGCAAGCTGGGCATCCCGGTCATCGCGGTGCTCGACACCAACTGCGACCCGGACGAGGTCGACTTCCCGATCCCGGGCAACGACGACGCGATCCGCTCGGCCGAGCTGCTGACCAAGGTCGTGGCCGCCGCCGTCGCCGACGGCCTGATCGCCCGTTCCGGCCGTCGTCGCGGCAGCGACGAGAAGCCGGAGCCGGGCGTCGCCTCCGACGAGCCGCTGGCCGAGTGGGAGCGCGAGCTGCTCGAGGAGCCGAAGAAGGCCGACGAGCAGGCCCCCCAGGCTGAGCAGGCCCCGCAGGCTGAGCAGGCCCCGCAGGCCGAGCAGGCCCAGCCGGTCGAGCAGCCGGCGACCGCCGCCGCGGAGTGACCGCACCGCCGCCTCCCCGCCGCCCGGTCTCCCGGGCGGCGGGGAGCGGCAGGTACGCCGGGCACGTCGCGCCCGGATCCGGGTAACCGGCACCAGGACCAACCCACCCGCAGTCTCAACACCGAAGAGAGAGCCATGTCCAACTTCACCGCCGCGGACGTCAAGAAGCTCCGCGACCTCACCGGCGCCGGCATGATGGACTGCAAGAAGGCGCTGACCGAGGCCGAGGGCGACTTCGACAAGGCCGTCGAGATCCTGCGCGTCAAGGGCGCCAAGGACGTCGGCAAGCGGGCCGGCCGTACGGCCGCCAACGGTCTGATCGCCCACTCCGGCAAGGCGCTGCTCGAGCTCAACTGCGAGACCGACTTCGTCGCCAAGACCGACGCGTTCATCGAGCTGGCCCAGCAGCTGGTGGAGCACGGCGAGCGCAGCGGCGTCGGCACCGCCGAGGAGCTGCTCGCCACCGAGCTGGACGGCAAGACCGTCGCCGACCTGGTGCAGGAGCAGTCCGCCAAGATCGGCGAGAAGCTCGTCCTGAACCGCTTCGCCAAGCTCGACGGCACCACCGCCGTCTACCTGCACCGCAAGAGCCAGGACCTGCCCCCGGCGGTCGGCGTGCTGGTGCAGTACACCAGCACGGCCGGCGACGAGGCGTCCGACTCGGACGCCCGGGGCGTGGCGATGCAGATCGCCGCGATGCGGCCGAAGTACCTCACCCGGGACGAGGTGCCGGCCGACGTCGTCGACTCCGAGCGGCGCATCGCCGAGCAGACCGCCCGCGAGGAGAACAAGCCCGAGGCGGCCCTGCCGAAGATCGTCGAGGGTCGGGTGAACGCGTTCTTCAAGGACTACGTCCTGCTCGAGCAGGCGTCTGTCGCCGACAACAAGAAGTCGGTGAAGCAGCTGCTGGCCGATGCCGGCATCGAGGTCACCCGCTTCGTGCGGTTCGAGGTCGGCCAGGCCTGAGCCGCCCCGGGCGCTTTCGCGCCCCGCGGGCAGGGAACGTCGACGAGGAGGCCGCCGGTGTTACGTGACAGGCACCGCGGCCTCCTCGTCACATAGGGTCGGCTACGGCAGTTTCGCGGTACGCGGCGTACGGGACGTGCGCATGGGGAAGGGCGGGGCGGATGACGCAGGTTGTGAGTGACCGGAGTCTGGCGGCGGACGATCCGACGGCGCCACCCCCCGGTCGGGCCCGCCGGGTGGTGCTGAAGCTCTCCGGTGAGGTGTTCGGCGGGGGCGCGATCGGGGTGGACCCGGACGTCGTGCAGGCCATCGCCCGGCAGATCGCCACCGTGGTCCGCCGCGGCGTGCAGGTCTCGGTGGTGGTCGGCGGCGGCAACTTCTTCCGGGGCGCGGAGTTGCAGAAGCGCGGCATGGACCGGGCCCGGGCCGACTACATGGGCATGCTCGGCACCGTGATGAACTGCCTCGCGTTGCAGGACTTCCTGGAGAAGGAGGGCATCGAGACGCGCGTGCAGAGCGCGATCACGATGGCCCAGGTCGCCGAGCCGTACATCCCGCTGCGCGCCATCCGGCACCTGGAGAAGGGCCGCGTGGTGATCTTCGGCGCGGGCGCCGGCATGCCGTACTTCTCCACCGACACCGTGGCCGCCCAGCGGGCCCTGGAGATCCGCGCCGACGTGGTGCTGATGAGCAAGAACGGCGTGGACGGCGTCTACACCGCCGACCCGCGGATCGACCCGACCGCCAGCAAGTTCGACGCGATCACCTTCTCCGAGGTGCTGCGGCGCAACCTGCGGGTCGCCGACGCCGCCGCGTTCAGCCTGTGCATGGAGAACGGCCTGCCGATGCTGGTCTTCGGCGCGCAGGGCGACGACACCATCATCCGGGCCGTGGGTGGCGACAAGATCGGCACTCTGATCACCGCCTGAGCGGCCCGACCCGACCTCAGCGGTCCCTCCGACACGACAAGCCCACGACGAGCACAGAAGGAGGCGAGGAGACCGGTGATCGACGACACCCTCCTCGAGGCCGAGGAGAAGATGGAGCGTGCGATCGAGCACGCCAAGGAGGAGTTCGGCGCGATCCGCACCGGTCGCGCCAACGCCGCCATGTTCTCCAAGATCATCATTGACTACTACGGCAGCCCCACGCCGCTGCCCCAGATGGCGTCCATCGGGGTCCCCGAGCCGCGCATGGTGATCATCAAGCCGTACGACAACTCGCAGATCAACGCCATGGAGAAGGCGATCCGCGACTCCGACCTCGGCGCCAACCCGAACAACGAGGGCAACCAGCTCCGCATCCTGCTCCCGCAGATGACCGAGGAGCGCCGCCGAGAGATGATCAAGGTCGCCCGGCACAAGGGTGAGGAGGCCAAGGTGGCCATCCGCAACATCCGCCGCAAGGGCAAGGAGGAGCTGGACCGGCTCGTCAAGGACGGCGAGGTCGGCGAGGACGACGGCCGCCGCGCCGAGAAGGAACTCGACGACCTGACCCAGCGCTTCGTCGCCGCCGTCGACGACCTGGTCAAGCACAAGGAGAGCGAGCTTCTCGAGGTGTGAACCGTGCGCCGGCACTCCGCCGGCGACGACGACGTCGTGGCACCGGCGCTCCACCGCCCGATCTCTGGCGGCGGGCCCCGGTGCCACCGTCGTCGGCGGGCCGGCACGGGGCCGGTCGGACGTGAGGGATCGGCGGGTGCAGTAGGCTCGGCAGGATTCCCGGCACCCTGCGGTGAACGGTGGGAATCGGCCGGCCGTCGGGCGGGTCAACCGGACGGAACAGTCGCGCGGGTAGGGGAATGGTTGTGGTTGTGCGTCATCTGGTGGATCTCGTACCGGTCCCGCTCGGTGCGTGATGTCCCACCTCGATCCCCACGGCAGCGCCGAGCCCCGCGGCTGGGACAGCCCCGACGCGCCCGCTCCCGCCCCGGTGCCCGCCCTCCCCTGGCCGGAGCCCGAGATCGATCCGGGCCGGTGGGACCGCCGTCCCGCAGCGCTCCCCGACGCGTACGCCGAAGTGCCGGCCCCCTCCCGCCCGCACGCCGACGTGGCGGCGGCCGGTGAACCGGCGGCGATGAACGGCCACCGCGACCCCGACGACTCCGAGTACCCGACCACCCAGCTCGAACCGGTCCGGGACGTCGAGCCGGAGCCGGAGCCCGCGCGGCCCTCGGGTCGCCGGCAGCGCGGTCGGCGCCGGGCCGGCGCCGACCGGCCCCCGACCCAGCAGCCCGTCCCGAGCCGGGCCGGGCGCAACCTGCCGGCGGCCATCGCCGTCGGCGTGGGCCTCGGCGCCCTCATCGTGGTGCCGCTGTTCTTCTACCGGACCGCCTTCCTGGTGGTGGTGGCCGCGGCGGTCGCCATCGGCATGTGGGAGATGGCCCGGGCGGTACGCCGCAGCGGCGCGCACCCGCCGCTGGTGCCGCTGATCGCCGGCGGGGTGCTCACCATCGGGCTGGCCTGGTTCTCCGGCCCCGACGCGCTAAGCCTCGGCCTACTGGTGACCGTGCTGGGCACCATGGTCTGGCGGCTCGGCGACGGACCGGGCGGCTTCCAGCGCGACCTGACCGCCGCCACCCTCATCGCCGTGTACGTGCCGTTCCTCGCCGGCTTCGCCGCGCTGCTGGCGGCGGTGCCCGAGGACGGCGACCTGCGGGTGCTGGTGACGCTGGCCGCGGTGGTCCTCTCCGACACGGGCGGGTACGCCGCCGGCGTCAGCTTCGGCAAGCATCCGATGGCCCCCTCGATCAGCCCGAAGAAGTCCTGGGAGGGCTTCGCCGGCTCGGTCACCGCCGCGGCGCTGGGCAGCGCCCTGCTGCTCTGGCTGCTCCTCGACGTGGCCCCGTGGTGGGGCGCGCTCTTCGGGTTGGCGGTCTCCGGCGCCGCCGTCCTCGGTGACCTCGCCGAGTCCATGATCAAGCGGGATCTCGGGGTGAAGGACATGAGCAACCTGCTCCCCGGGCACGGCGGCCTGATGGACCGGTTGGACTCGATCCTCTTCGCGCTGCCGACCGCGTACCTGCTCCTGGCGGTCTTCGTTCCGGTGCTGGAGTGAGGCGTGAATCACCCGTCGTCAGTGGTCCCGCCCGGGCGGCGGGGGGCGATTCGGCACCTCCGGACAGGTGTGTCGGCCGTCCGGCGTGACAGACTGGACGCGCCATGACGAGCTTGCCCCTGATCCCCGCAGACCCCGACGCCCCCGGGCGGCGGCCCGCGATGCCGCCCCGTCACCTCGCCGATCTCGACCTCGCCGGCCGCCGCGCCCTGGTCGCCGAGCTGGGGGAGCCGGCGTTCCGCGCCAAGCAGGTCTCCACCCACTACTTCGGTCGGCTGGTGCGTGACCCGGGGCAGATGACCGACCTGCCGGCCGCCACCCGGGAGAAGCTCGCCGACCAGCTCCTGCCCCGGCTGCTCACCCCGGTCCGCGAGCTGGCCTGCGACGACGGCGCGACCCGCAAGGCGCTCTGGCGGCTGCACGACGGCTCGCTGGTGGAGAGCGTGCTGATGGGCTACCCGGACCGCGTCACCGTCTGCATCTCCAGCCAGGCCGGCTGCGGCATGGCCTGCCCGTTCTGCGCCACCGGGCAGGCGGGGCTGACCCGCAACCTCTCCACCGCCGAGATCGTCGACCAGGCGGTCTACCTGGCCGGAGTGGCCGCCTCCGGGGCGGTGGCGGGTTCACCGCCGCGCCTGTCGCACGTGGTCTTCATGGGCATGGGCGAGCCGCTGGCGAACTACTCCCGGGTGGTCGCGGCGATCCGCCGGCTGGTCGCGCCCGCGCCCGAGGGGCTCGGGCTGTCGCAGCGCCACATCACGGTCTCCACGGTGGGCCTGGTCCCGGCCATCCGCCGACTGGCCAGCGAAGACCTCTCGGTGACCCTTGCGTTGTCGCTGCACGCCCCCGATGATGAGCTGCGCGACGAACTCGTGCCGGTCAACCAGCGCTGGAAGGTGTCCGAGGTGCTGGACGCGGCGTGGGACTACGCGGCCCGCACGGGGCGTCGGGTGTCGATCGAGTACGCCATGATCAGAGACGTGAACGACCAGCCGTGGAGAGCCGATCTGCTCGGGCGGCTGCTGGCCGGGAAGCTGACCCACGTGAACCTCATCCCCCTCAACCCGACTCCGGGCAGCCGTTGGGACGCCAGCCCCAAGCCGGTCGAGCGGGAGTTCGTCCGGCGGCTGCGCGAGGCCGGGGTGTCGACGACCGTGCGGGACACCCGGGGTCGCGAGATCGACGGAGCGTGCGGGCAGCTCGCCGCCGCCGAGGACATTGACACCGACACCGACCGGGCCAGGGAGAAGGCGTGACCGGGCGTAGCGAACGAGACCAGGAGACATAGTGGCGAGTCAGGGTCAGCGTTTCCGGCGTAAGGCGCTCCGCCGGGGATACAAGGTCGACGAGGTCGACGCCTTCCTGGACCGGGTCGAGGCGACGCTCGACGGCCGTCCGGTGGGCGCCCCCGTCGCCTCCCAGGAGGTCCACGACGTCGTCTTCCGGGTCCGCTTCAACGGCTACGACGAGTGGCAGGTCGACCTGCACCTCGACCGGGTCGAGCGGCAGCTGGCCGAGCTGGAGGAGCGCGGTGGCGCCGGCGGCCGCGGCGGCGACCCCCGCGACGCCGACCGCCTCGGTCCGCCCGACCGCCTGGGCGCCCCCGACCGCATGGGTCCGCCCGACCGGATGGGTCCCCCGGACCGCATGGGCCCCCCGGCGCGCGACGACCGCGGCATGTCGCCGGTCCCGCAGCCGATGCCGCCCCGGCCGATGCCGGCACAGGCCGGTCCGCCCGGCGACCGCTACGGCCGCTACGACGAGCCCACCGGTGCCTTCGCCGGTGGTTACGACGCCCCGCGGGGCGGCTACGAACCGCCGCGCGGTCCCGGCGGACCCGGCGGCCCCGGCCCGATGGGACCGGGCGCCCCGATGGGCCACGGCGCTCCGCCGCCGCGCGGCTTGCCCGCCGGCCCCAGCGGCTACGGCGACGGTCCCGGCAACTACGGCGACCGCCCCGGCAACTACGGTGACGGACCCGGCGGTGGCTACGGCGACGGCCCCGGCAAGTACGGCGACGGCCCGGGCGGTGGCTACGGCGACGGACCCGGCAAGTACGGCGACGGTCCGGGCGGTGGCTACGGCGACGGCCCCGGCGGTGGCTACGGCGACGGTCCGGGTGGCTACGGCGATCGCCCCGGCGGTGGCTACGGCGACGGTCCCGGTGGCTACGGGGACGAGCCGCGTTTCGACGGGTTCGAGGCCGGCCGGCGCGCTCGCGCCGACATGACCGCCGAGATCCGGATGCCCGAGCGGGACCTGCGTGACCTGCGGGGCCGGGGCCCGGCCGGGCCGCCTCCGCAGCCGCAGTCCGGCTTCGGCGGCCCACCGCACGCCGGCCCGCCGGTCGGTGGTCCGCCGGTCGCTGGCCCACCGCACGCCGGCCCACCCGTCGGTGGCCCGCCGCCGATGGTCGGCCCGCCGATGGCCGGTCCCCCCGGCAGCGACCTCTACCGCGTCGACCAGATCCGTCGCAGCTTCCAGGTGCGCCGGTTCGGCAGCGGGTACGACCCCGACCAGGTCGACCGGTTCTTCGACACGCTGCTGGGCGGCATGCAGGGGCGCAACCCGATGCCGGTGAACCCGAAGGATCTGGACACGCTGCGCTTCGGGCTGGTGCCCGGCGGCTACTTCGAGGCCGAGGTCGACGCCGCGCTCAAGGACGTGCAGGACATCCTGTTCGGCCGCTGATCCGCGTACGGCGAGGGCCCGCTCCCCGGTCGGGGGCGGGCCCTCGTGCGTGTGGCCTCCGGCGCGCGGACCGGTGCGACGCCGGCTGACGCGGGTGCGGTCAGGACCGCAGGCCGTTGCGCCGCAGCACGGTGTCGCCGATGACGATGAGCAGCAGCAGCACGGCCAGGCCGATCAGCCAGATGTTCTCGACCCTGCCCTCGTGGTTGCCGCAGAGCATCGCCAGCAAGGCCAGCGCGGAGACCACCGCGCCGATCCGCCCGGACTTGCGGTGCCCGGGCTTGTGCTGGTCTGGCGACGTTACCGGCTCGCTTCCTGCCACTGTCGGTCCTTCCCTCGCGATCGGATCTCCGGTTAGTCTGGCACGCCTCGTGCCGGGCCCGGCGCTGGGTCCGACCGATGGGGCGGACCGCACGATCCGCACGGGCGCGGCGGGCGTCGGCCCGGGGCACGTACGAGGGCCGGCAGGGACGTCGGCACGGTGCCCGGCGTCGGGCAGGTGGCGGTCGCCGGCGTCGGGACCAAGGGCCCGGCTCCACCCGGGCGCATCGGCACTACCGGCGTCGCGGGTAGGTCGCCAGACTCCCTCCGGTAGCGTTTCTGGCGTACACCTTGTTTTGTCGTTTTGAGGGGGAACTGCGGTGCGAGTGACCGGTACGGGGCACGCCAGCATGCGGATCGACACGGCCGCGGGCAGCATCCTGTGCGACCCGTGGGTCAATCCGGCCTATTTCGCCTCATGGTTCCCGTTTCCGGACAACTCCCTGCTCGACTGGGAGGCCCTCGGCGACGTCGACTACCTCTACGTGTCGCACCTGCACCGGGACCACTTCGACGCGGCGCACCTGAAGCGCTTCGTGTCGAAGGACGCCACCGTGCTGCTGCCCGCGTTCCCCACCTCCGAGATGGAGGACGAGCTGCGGGAGCTGGGCTTCACCAAGTTCCTGAAGGCGCCGAACGAGCAGGTAGTGGAGCTGGACGGCGGCCTGAAGATCATGATCCAGGCGCTGACCAGCCCGACCGACGGCCCGATCGGCGACTCGTCCCTGTGGGTGGAGTACGACGGGGTCCGGCTGCTCAACCAGAACGACGCCCGCCCCACCGACCTGAGCGTCTTCGCCGAGCTGGGCCACGTGCACGCGCACATGCTCCAATTCTCCGGCGCGATTTGGTACCCGATGGTCTACGAGCTGCCGCAGGCGGCGAAGACGGCGTTCGGCAAGCAGAAGCGCGACCGGCAGTTCGACCGCACCTGGCGCTACATCGATGACCTGAAGGCCGACCACGTCTTCCCGATCGCCGGCCCGCCCTGCTTCCTCGACGACGAGCTGTGGCAGTTCAACGACATCCACGGCGACGAGGGCAACATCTTCCCCGACCAGTCGGTCTTCCTGAGCGAGTACGCCAAGGTCGGCGGCACCAACGGCGTCGTGCTGCTCCCGGGCAGCGTCGCGGAGATCACCACCTCCGACGCCAGCACGACGCACCCGGTGCCCGTGGAGGAGTTCTTCGCCAACAAGGTGGCCCACCTGGAGGAGATGCGCGAGCGCAAGCGGCCGGTCATCGAGGCCGAGAAGGCGTCCTGGCGGCACCCCGAGGTGGACGTGCTCAAGGAGATGCAGCGCCGGATCGAGCCCCTGCTGGAGGAGTCGATCTACCTGGCCAAGGGGGTCGGCGGCCCGGTCCGCTTCGACCTGGTCGGCTACGACGGCGAGAGCGTCGAATCCATCGTCGTGGACTTCCCGGGCAAGCAGGTCCGGCCGTACGCCGACGAGAAGGTCCGCTACCGGTTCCGCACCGAGCGGGCGTTGATCGAGCACCTGCTGCACATCGGCGAGGTGGACTGGGTCAACTCCCTCTTCCTCTCCTGCCGCTTCTCGGCGGCCCGGATCGGCCAGTACAACGAGTTCGTCTACGCCTTCTTCAAGTGCCTCTCCACCGAGCGCCTCCAGTACGCGGAGGGCTGGTACGACGAGCACGAGCGCTCCAGCGACGCCGAGGACATCACCCTCGGCGACTGGGTGGTGCAGCGGCGCTGCCCGCACCTGAAGGCCGACCTGACCCGGTTCGGCATCGTCGAGGGCGACCAGCTCACCTGCCAGCTGCACGGCTGGAAGTTCGACCTGGCCAGCGGCCGCTGCCTGACGAGCGTCGGCCACAAGGTCCGCGCCCACCGCGCGGACGCCACCCCCACCACCGCCTGACCCCCCGCCCCCTCCCGCCCTCCCGCGGCGTCGATCATGCAGTTGTGGCGGCCCGCATAACGGTGGTTACCGTCACGTATCGGGCACCGCAACTGCATGATCGACGCTCAAGGCGGCGCCCCGGCGCGTGCGTGGGGCGGCGGGGGTGGGTCAGTGGGTGAGGTCGGTGAGGATGCGGCGGGCGGCGTTGTGGCCGGCCGCGCCGATGACGCTGCCGGCCGGGTGGCAGCCGGCGCTGCCCGCGTAGACGCCGTCGAGACCTGTGGCGTACGGCATCCGGTCGGTGAACGAAACGGTGTTGTCGACGTGGTGGATGTGCCCGCCGGTGATGCCGAAGTGCGCCTCGATGCCGGGCGGCGGCAGCGGCACGGCGTCGGCGATCAGGTCGCCGGTGCCGGGGGCGTACCGCTCGCAGATCGCGATCAGCCGGTCGACGTAGCCGGGCAGCGCCTCGTCCCAGGTGGTGCCGGCCAGCTCGTACGGCACCGACTGGACGAAGAGCGCCGACGAGTGGTGCCGGCCGTCGGACAGCGACGGGTCGACGGTGGTGTGCAGGTACCACTCGATGGTCGGCTCGGCGGGCAGCCGCCCCGCCTGGACGTCCGCCCACATGGCGCGCAGCGCCGCCATCGGCGACTCGCCGCCGCCACCGGTCAGGGACTCCGAGCCGGGCAGCAGGTGGATGGTCGAGCCGAACGGGCTCGGGGAGCCCTGGGGCAGGCAGGAGAAGCGGGGCAGACCGGTCAGCGCCAGGTTGAGCTTGAGCGTGGTGCCGGGGCGGCGGACCGCCGCCATCCGCTCGGCCAGCGGCGCCGGGAGCGCGCCGTCGGGCAGCAGGTCCATCAGGCGGTACGGGTCGCACGCGCCGAGCACCACCCGCGCGCCGATCTCCCGCCCGTCGGCGAGCACGACCCCGCTGGCCGCGCCGCCGTCCAGGGTGATCGCGCTGACCGGCGTGCCGGTGCGGATCGTCGCGCCGGCGGCCCGGGCGGCGTCGGCGAACGTACGCGACACGGTGCCCATCCCACCCTCGGCGATCATCCACGTGCCGTCGGAGCCGGGCAGCCGGCACATGTTGTGCACGAGGAAGTTGTGCCCGGTGCCGGGGTCGTCGGGGCCGGCGTTGAGCCCGGAGAGGCCGTCGGTGACCGCGTACATGCTCATCAGGAGCTCGGAGCGGAAGTCGAAGCGGGCCAGGTGGTCGGCGACCGAGCCGCGGACCAGGTCGACGAAGACCTGCCGCAGCGCCGGCCGGACGTACCGCTCGGCGGTCTCCTCGACGGGCAGCGGCTCGGCCAGCCAGGCCGGGGCGAGGTCGTCGCGCAGCGCGGCCAGCTCGGCCTGGAGGGCGTCGTCGGCGGCCACGTCGGCGGGGGAGAAGAACTCGGCGAGCTGCGCGCGGGTCGCCGCCGTGTCGCTGCCGAAGAGCAGGTACGGCGAGCCGGGGCCGCCCGGGGTGGGCAGGAAGTAGTGCGGGTCGCGGCGCAGCACGGGGATGCGCACGTCCAGCGTGGCGAGCAGCTCCGGCGGCATCAGCCCGAGCAGGTACGACCCGGTGGAGTGGCGCAGCCCCGGCACCTTCGGGAACGGCGCCTCGGTGCGGGTGGCCCCGCCGATGACGTCCGCCGCCTCCAGCACCAGCACGTCGAGCCCGGCGCGGGCGAGCAGGATCGCGGACACCAGACCGTTGTGCCCGGCGCCGACGATCACCACGTCGGCCCGGGGCGGCAGCTCGTCACCCATGCCGGTGGAGCCTAGCGC
This sequence comes from Micromonospora sp. NPDC049060, assembly GCF_040649055.1. Classification (NCBI taxonomy): domain Bacteria; kingdom Bacillati; phylum Actinomycetota; class Actinomycetes; order Micromonosporales; family Micromonosporaceae; genus Micromonospora; species Micromonospora sp. NPDC049060. The sequence continues at coordinate 11,133 of NZ_JBEZEV010000065.1, read as the reverse complement.
CCACAGGTCCCGCCGGTCAGCCCTTCCGCCGCCGGTCGGCCTAGGCTTGCCTGCCATGGCAGCACCCTTCAGCGCGCCCACCCCCGGTGCTACCCACCGGACGGCGCCGTGCCCGGGTCGGCCTGCCGCTCTCCCTGTTCCTCGTCCTGGCCGGGGTCGGCGGCCTCGTCGCGGCTGTCGCGGTCGTCGGCGGAAGCCATCAGCCACGGTCACCTGTGGCGGGGCTCGTCGCGGCGGGCCGCCACCGAGGTCAGGACGGCGGGCTGTCGTCCGGGGGCGGGCCGGCCAGCAGTTGGGCGGCGAACGTCTCCAGTTCCAGCTCGAACAGCGCCTCGGCCTCGGTGACCGCCCAGTCGAACTGGTGGAAGACCTCCATGGCGACCAGCCCGTAGAGGCGGGTCCAGCCCGAGAGGAAGGCGTACGCGACCTCGATCGGCACCTCGCCGTGGCTGAGCCGCAGCGGCTCCAGCCGCCCGTCCAGGTGCCGCCGGAGCAGTTCGCCGGGCGGGGTGCGGAAGGGGGAGCGGCGCCACAGGTCGAGGATCGGCTGGATGAAGACGGCGCCGAGGCGGGCGCCGGGATGGTCCGGGGTGGCGCGGCCGTCGACGAAGGCGGTCCGCCCCGGGACGGGGGCGCCGAAGATCAGCCCGAACTCGGCGGGGTGCGCTATCGACCAGGCGCGGAACGCCCGGGACATGGCCAGCAACCGTGCGACCGGCTCGCCCCCGGCGTCGTCCCGGGCCGCCTCCAGCCGCACCCGTAGCTCGTTGTAGAAATCGGCGGCGAGGGCCGCGACCAGCGCCTCCAGGCTCGGGAAGTAGCGGTAGATGGCCGGCGCCGTCATGCCCATGTCGCGGGCGATGGCCCGCAGCGAGATCGCGTCGACCCCGCCCGTCACCAGCAGCCGGCGTGCCCCGTCCTTGATCTCGGCGACGGTCGCCGTGCGCAGGCGTTCCCGCCGAGTGGGTGCGGCCATCGACAACCACCTTGACCAGAGGAAACACCGTTGCGATAGTTAACGGCGTTCACTGAAATTAGCGATGGTAGCAGCTTAGCCATCTGTGGAGGGAGAGGCGAATGTTCGCCTGGTGGGGACACATGGTGGTGCGGCTACGCTGGGCGGTGCTGGCCGCCGCCCTGGTGCTGGTCGCTGTCGGATCGACCTGGGGGGCGGGTGTCTTCGGGCAACTGACCGGGGGTGGCTTCGACGACCCGGCCAGCGAGTCCAGCCGGGCCGCCGAACGGATCGACCGCGAGCTGGGGCCGCAGGGCGCAGACCTGGTGGTGCTCTGGTCCAGCGACACGGCGTCCGTCGACCAGCCGGCCTTCCGCGACCCGGTCACGGCCACCGTCACGGGGCTGCGCGCGCGTTCCGAGATCACCAGCGTCACCACCTGGTACGACACGCAGGCCCCCGCGCTGCTCTCCACCGACCGCCGGGCCACCTACGCGCTGATCCAGCTCCGGGCCGCCGACAAGGACGACAAGACCGCCGCGTACGAGGAGCTGCGGCCGGCCCTCGACGCGCCCGGCGTACGGACCGAGGTCGGCGGCGCGACGGCTGCCCTGCAGGAGTCGAACACACAGACCACCAAGGACATCACCCGCGCGGAACTGCTCTCCATGCCGGTGCTGCTGGTGCTGCTCGTGCTGATCTTCGGCGGGCTGGTGGCCGCGTCCACGCCCCTGCTGATCGGCGGGCTGGCCATCCTCGGCGCGTTCGTCACCGTCCGGCTGGTCACCCTGGTCACCGACGTGTCGGTCTTCGCCATCAACGTCATCACCCTGATCGGCCTGGGCATGGCGGTCGACTACTCCCTCTTCGTGGTCAGCCGGTTCCGCGAGGAGCTGGCCGCCGGCCACGACACCCCCGCCGCGATCCGGCGCACCATGCTCACGGCGGGGCGTACGGTGCTGGTCTCCGGGCTCACCATCGCGCTCGCCATGGCCAGCCTGCTGATCTTCCCCCAGGCGTTCCTGCGCTCGATGGGCCTCGGCGGGATCGCCGCCGTGCTGGTCGCCATGCTGGCGGCGCTGACCGTGCTGCCGGCCCTGCTCGCGGTGCTCGGCCGCCGGATCGACGCGCTGCGCGTACCGCTGCCGTGGCGGCGTGGGGCGCGCGGCGGGCGGCCGGCGGTGGGGGAGTCGGGCGGCGCCTGGGCCCGCATCGCGCACAGCGTGATGCGCCGTCCGGTGCGCTACCTGGTCGGGGTGACCGTGCTGCTCGCGGTGCTGGCCGCGCCGTTCCTGGGGGTCTCCTTCGGCGGGTTCGACGACCGGGTGCTGCCCCCGGACGCCGAGCCCCGGGTGGTCTCCGAGCGGGTCGCCGCGGAGTTCTCCGGCGGCACGATCTCGCCGATCGACGTGCTGGTCTCCGGGGCGTCCCCGGAGCAGGCGCAGCCCTTCGCCGACCGGGTGGCCGCCGTGCCCGGCGTGACCGGGGTACAGGTGGCGGCCAACCGGGGCACGTCGACGCTGCTGACCGTGACCTACCCGGGCGAGCCGGCCGGCGACACCGCGCAGGACGTGGTCCGGGCGCTGCGCGACCTGCCCGCGCCGGACGGCGCCGAGGTGCTCGTCGGCGGTCGTCCCGCCGTCGACCTGGACCTGATCGACGGTCTCGGCGACCGGCTGCCCTGGATGGCCCTGCTGATGGCCGCCGCGACCCTGGTGCTGCTCTTCCTCGCCTTCGGCTCGCTGGTGCTGCCGGTCAAGGCGGTGCTGATGAACCTGGTGTCGATCGGCGCGTCGTTCGGGGTGGTGGTCTGGATCTTCCAGGACGGTCACTTCGCGGACCTGCTCGGCTTCACCCCGACCGGGTTCATCGAGCCCAGCAACCCGATCCTCATGCTCGCCGTGCTCTTCGGGCTGGCCACCGACTACGAGGTGTTCCTGCTCTCCCGGGTGCGCGAGGAGTGGGACCGCACGGGCGACAACACCGCCTCGGTGGCGGCCGGGCTCCAGCACACCGGGCGGATCATCACCGCCGCCGCGCTCCTGCTGATCATCGTGGTGGCCGGTTTCGCCACCGGCGAGATGGCCTACATCAAGCTCATCGGGATCGGCATGATCGTGGCGATCGTGGTGGACGCGACGCTGGTGCGGGCGCTGCTGGTGCCGGCCACGATGCGGCTGCTCGGCCACTGGAACTGGTGGGCGCCCGCCCCGCTCGCCCGCTTCCACCGCCGCTTCGGCCTGCACGAGTCCGCCGAGCCTGAGCCGGCGGCCCCGGAGACCCGTCACGCCGAGTTCATCAAATAGAGGCTTCCATCGATTCCCCGTCGGCCCTGGCGTCGACGGGGCATCGGACCTGCCGGACCGACGAGTCGCTGGTGCCGGCGGGCGCCGCGCCGCTGACCGGGGTGGACAACATCACCGGCACGTCCGGCGGAGACCTCTACGTCGCCGAGGACGGCGGCAACATGGAGATCAACGTGATCACCCCGGCCGGGGTGGTCAGCCCGTTCCTGCGGCTGCTCGGCCAGTCGGGCTCGGAGCTCACCGGCCCGGCGTTCTCCCCCGACGGGTCGCCTCTCTACTTCTCCTCCCAGCGCGGGGCCTCGGGCAACTCCACCGGCAGAGACGGGATCACCTACGAGGTCTCCGGTCCCTTCCGGCCCTGATCGGCCGCCCGGTCGGCGGGCGGCGCGGCGGCGCGGCGGGCGCGCCAGGCGGACAGCGCGAGGGTGGCGGAGTAGCCGGCCAGCACGATCACGTGGAAGAGGTAGAGCCAGAGCAGGACCGCCACCCCAGCGCCGATCTCGTCGAAGCCCCCGAACGGCACCCCCAGGTCGATCGGGAGCGAGGCGAAGAGCACGAAGCCGTGCAGGAAGCCGGAGAGGTTCGCCGCGGTGAACGAGCCGACGGCCAGCGCGGAGAGCCAGTCCGGCGACGCCGGGCCGACCACCCGGAACACCCAGAGCAGCACCGGGGTGAGCACCAGCCAGACCGCCAGGAACGACAGCACGACCCCCAGCGCGCCGGTCCAGCCGCCCTGCCGGACCAGTCCGGTGGTCGTGGGCAGCGCGAGCAGGATCGACAGCAGCAGGGCCGGGGCCGGCGCCAGCAGCGGCAGCAGCAGCAGCCGGCCCCGCCAGCCGACCAGCGACTCCTCGCTGCGCGGCACGGCGACCGAGACGAAGGCGCGGCGCAGCCCCTCGCCGTAGAGCGACGCCGGCAGCAGCGACGCCAGCGCCAGCAGCGGGGTCAGGCCCACGCCGGCCTCGACGAGCGCCTGCACCGCGTGGGGCGCGCCGATCGCGTCCGGCAGCGTGTCCACGGCGTGCGAGGTGAGCCGGCGTACGCGCTCGGCGCCCGCCAGCAGCGAGGTCAGCCAGATCGCCAGCAGGGCCACCGGCACCACGGCGATCGCCCCGTAGAAGGTGATGGCGGCGGCGTGCAGGGACAGGTCCCGGCCCCGCAGCGGGCGGAACGCCGCACTGGTGACCCGCTTCGCCCGTTGCCATCCGCCGCCCATCGCGGCTTCTTTCCCCGTACCGCCTCGCGCCACTCATTAGGATCACGGGCCATGACCGTTCTCACCACCCGGCGCCTGGTGCTGCGGGAGTGGACCGTCGACCCGGCCGACCTGGCCCGGATCTTCGACATCTACTCCCGGCCCGAGGTCACCCGCTGGCTGGGCGCGCCCGGCCTGCCGCTGACCGACCCGGCGCAGGCCGCCGACCGGCTCGCGATGTGGCGGGAGCGGCACGCGGGGCACGGTGGCCGCTACGGCACCTGGGCGATCGAGGTCCGCGACACCGGCGTGGTGGCCGGCACGGTGCTGCTCAAGCCGCTGCCCGGGCGGGACGAGGGCACGCTGACCGAGGACATCGAGGTGGGCTGGCACCTGCACCCCGACTCGTGGGGCCACGGGTACGCCACCGAGGCGGCCCGGGCGGTGGTGGAACGGGAGATGGCCGCCGGCACCCCTGAGGTCTACGCCGTCGTGGCCCCCGGCAACGAGGCGTCGATGGCGGTGGCCCGCCGGCTCGGCATGACCCACGTGGGCCGCCGCTCGGACTGGTACGGCGGCGAGGAACTGGAGACCTTCGTGCTGACCGGCTCCGCTGAGGGGCCGACTATGCGGTGAGCCGGCCGTCTCCTCCCGAGATCTTGGCAAGAAGGCGCCCCTCCAAGGGCAGTTTCTCGCCAAGATCTCGGGCCGGACGGGGCGGCTACGCCACCTCGACGAAGTCGAGTTCCGCCCAGCGGCTCAGGTGGGTGAACCGGAGCGTGTTGAAGCCCGCGTTGAGCGTCACGTCGACACCCACCTGCCGCCAGACGTCCCAGCCCGTGTTGGGGTAGGTGACGACCTTCGGGTTCGCGCCGTTGACCGTCAGCGTGTGCTGGGCGTCGCCGTAGCCGGCCGCGTAGGCCACGTGGGCGCGGTACCCGCCGGCCCGGGGCGCGAAGACGGTCACCTCGACCCAGCTGTCCGCGTAGTCGATGTACGCCACGACCTGGCCCTGCGACGTGCTCGGGGCGGCGCGCACCCCGCAGTGGTTGAGCGTGCCGCGTTCGGCCTCGTAGCGCACCCGGCTGCCCCGCACCACGGGGTTCCCGCCGGCCCAGCCCAGCGCCGCCACGTACATGCCACGGGCGGAGTAGTTGTTGATCCAGCCGTGGAACACGATGTGGTCGCCGCCGGCCTCGCGGACCACGTCCGCGCCGCCCGGCCCCCGCACCGCCGAGTCCAGCGACGCCGTGGTCATCAGCGAGCGGTACGCCTTCGTGTACGGGCCGGTCAGCGAGGTCGAGGTGGCGTAGCTGGTCTGGTAGCCGTCGCCGCCGTAACCGCCGAGGGAGTAGAACAGCACGTACTGCGCGCCGACCTTGGTCAGCACCGGCGCCTCGATGATGCCCGCCTCCTCAGCGCGCCCGCTGCGCAGCAGCTCCACCCGGGCGCCCTGGAGGGTCACCCCGTCGGCCGCGACCTGTTGCAGCCAGAGGCTCGTCGGCTGGCCGATCGCGTTGCCGTCGTCCTTGTAGAGCAGGTAGCGCAGGCCGGTGCTGTCGGTGAAGCTCGCCGCGTCGATGTCGCCGCCCTCGCCGGCGTTGCAGACCAGTGGTCCGGTGCCGACGGAGGTGAACGGCCCGAGCGGCGAGGTGGCCAGCGCGGCGCCGAGGCACTGCCGGCCGGTGGCCCGGCTGCGGGCGGTGTAGTAGAGCAGGTAGCGCCCGTCGGCCCGCTGCGACACGTCGGGCGCCCAGGTCAGGCCCCCGTTGGCCCAGGCGCCGAGGGTCGGCATCGCGTCGGCCCGCCTGGTCCACGCTCCGGTCAGCGAGCTGGCCGTGGCGACCGGGACGTTGCCGTGGCCGTTGTTCGTCGAGTACGCGTAGTAGGTGCTGCCGAACTTGACGACGTCGGGGTCGGGGAAGTCGCTGGCGATGACCAGCGAGGGGGTGGTGGTGGCAGCCTGGGCCACGCCCGGGCTGACGAGCAGTGGGGCGGCGACCAGCAGGGCCGCCAGCCAGACGAGACCTCTTCGCATGTCGAAATTCAACCATGGCGATCGATCTAACGAAAGAAAGCTGCGCGCGCCGGGCCGGGGGCCAGCCGGCGTCGGACCCGGTGTGCGATCCCGTGCGGCGGGGGCTGCGGCGGCTAGGCTGACCTGAGCAGAATGTCCGCTGAGGGGGTGAGCCCGGATGGCCCAGGCAGCTTTCGCGCCCGAGCCGGCGCCGCAGCAGGCCGAACCCGCGTCGCAGCCCACCGAGCCGTCGTTCGACGTGCTGCGGTGGCGCGACGAGCCGTGGACCGCCCAGCTCGCCCTCGACCTGTTGCCGGAGACCAACGGCCCCAAGGTTGAGGTCCTGAGCGGAAGCGTGATCGTGACGCCACATGCCGGTTATGACCACCAGGACGCGGAGTTGGATCTCGCGTACCTTCTCAAGCAGGCGGCCCGCCGGGCCAAGCTGTGGCTCTACCTCGAGGCGAACGTCGTCTCGGGCGACGACCTCTTCATCCCGGACATCGTCATTCTCGACGTGCCGGGTGGCGGGCGGACGACGATGGACATCGGGCACGCAGTGCTGCTCGGTGAGATCGTGTCGCCCGGCAACCGTCGCAAGGACGTCATCGACCGGCCCCGGGAGTATGCAGCCGCTGGCGTGCCGTTCTTCCTCCGCGTCGATCTGCGGAACCGGGTGCCCACGATCGCGTTGTTCGAGCTCGTCGAGGGGGAGTACCGGCCGGTGGCGGCCGCCGCCGCAGGTACCCGGTTCGTCATGAGGGAGCCGTTCGAGTTCTCCATCGACCCGGGCGACCTGCTGGGCGAGGAGGCGCCGGAGGAGGGCGAGGAGGCACCCGAGGGAGACGAGGAAGCGCCGGAGGGGCAGGCCGACGCCGAGGGTTGAGGCTCCCAGCGGGGGCACAGCGACGGTGGGGAAGAATGGCCCGGTGACTTCGCCCCGGGAACTCGTCCTGCTCGGCTCCACCGGTTCGATCGGCACACAGGCCATCGACATCGTGCGGCGCAACCCGGACCGGTTCCGGGTGGCGGCGCTCGGCGCCGGTGGCGGCAACGTCGAGCTGCTCGCCGCCCAGGCCCTCGAAATGCGCGTCGACGCGGTCGGCGTGGCGAAGGCGTCCGCTGCGCAGGACCTCCAGCTCGCCTTCTACGCCGAGGCGAGCCGGCGCGGCTGGGCCACCGGCGACTTCAAGCTGCCCAAGATCGTGGCCGGTCCGGACGCGATGACCGAGCTGGCGCAGTGGCCCTGCGACGTCGTGCTCAACGGGGTGGTCGGCTCGCTCGGGCTCGCGCCGACGCTGGCCGCGCTGCGCGCCGGGCGTACGCTCGCGCTCGCCAACAAGGAGTCGCTCGTGGCCGGCGGCTCGCTGGTCAGGGCGGCGGTGACGCGGCCGGATCAGCTCGTCCCCGTCGACTCCGAGCACACCGCGCTCGCCCAGTGCCTGCGCTCCGGTGCCCGGGGTGAGGTGCGGCGGCTGATCGTCACCGCCAGCGGCGGCCCGTTCCGGGGCCGGCGCCGCGACGAGTTGACGCAGGTCACGCCCGAGCAGGCGCTCGCCCACCCGACCTGGAACATGGGCCAGGTCATCACGATCAACTCCGCCACGATGGTCAACAAGGCGCTGGAGGTGATCGAGGCGCACGAGCTGTTCGACGTGCCGTACGCCGACATCACGGTGACCGTGCACCCGACCTCGGTGATCCACTCGATGGTCGAGTTCGTCGACGGCTCCACCATCGCCCAGGCCAGCCCGCCCGACATGCGGCTGCCGATCGCGGTCGCCCTCGGCTGGCCCGACCGGGTGCCCGACGCCGCCGCCGCCGTCGACTGGACGAAGGCCCACACCTGGGAGTTCGCGCCGCTGGACGACGAGGCGTTCCCGGCCGTCGCGCTGGCCAAGGCCGCCGGCGAGGCCGGCCGCTGCCGGCCGGCGATCTACAACGCGGCGAACGAGGAGTGCGTGGCCGCCTTCGTGGCCGGCCGGCTGCCCTTCCTCGGCATCGTCGACACCCTCCGGCGGGTGCTGGACGACGCTCCCGACTTCGACGAACCAGGTACCGTCGAGGACGTGCTCGCGGCGGAGTCGTGGGCGCGCGCGCACGCGCAGGAGATCATCATCGCGGGTTCGGTGGAAGGAGCTTGATGGCGTACCTGCTCGGGGTGGTGCTCTTCGCCCTCGCGATCCTCATCTCGGTGAGCCTGCACGAGGCGGGGCACCTGCTCACCGCCAAGGCGTTCGGGATGAAGGTCACCAAGTACTTCGTCGGATTCGGCCCCACCCTCTGGTCCTTCAAGCGGGGCGAGACCGAGTACGGCGTCAAGGGCATCCCGCTCGGCGGCTTCTGCAAGATCGTCGGGATGACCCCCCAGGACGACGACGTCGACCCGGCCGACGAGCCGCGCGCGATGTGGCGCTACCCGGTGTGGAAGCGGACGATCGTGATGTCCGCCGGCTCGATCACCCACTTCGCCCTCGCCCTGATCGCCCTCTGGATCATCGCGGTGAGCGCCGGGCTGCCCAACCCGCAGTTCCCCAGCACCGAGGCCGAGATCCGCAAGGAGCCGGCGGTCATCCAGCTGTCGAAGTGCGTGGTCCCGGAGAACACCCTGCGCGAGTGCACCACCGCCGATCCCGCCAGCCCCGCCGCCCAGGCGCAGCTGCGTGACGGCGACCGGATCACCGGGATCAACGGCACGCCGATCAACGACTACGGGCAGCTGCTCACCACCCTGCGCGCCCTCAAGCCGGGCGACACGGCGCAGATCGCGTACGTCCGCGACGGCCAGCCGGCCACGACCAGCACGGTGCTCGCGCAGACCCAGCGGCCCCCGCTCGACGACCCGAAGGGCCAGGTCGCCGCGGTCGCCGCGCTCGGCGTCGGCCTCGTGCCCAGCACCCCGACCCGGGTGACGTACGGGCCGGTCGGGGCGTTCGGCGCGACCGCCGACTTCACCGGCGACATGGCGGTCAACACCTTCGAGGCGATGAAGCGCATCCCGCAGAAGGTCCCCGCGCTGTGGGCGGCGATCACCGGCGAAGAGCGGGACATCGACACCCCGATCAGCGTGGTCGGCGCCAGCCGGCTCGGCGGCGAGGCCGTCGAGAACGACGCCTGGCTGCTGTTCTTCATGCTCTTCGTCTCGCTGAACTTCTTCATCGGCGTGTTCAACCTGCTGCCGCTGCTGCCCCTCGACGGCGGGCACATCGCCATCGCCTGGTTCGAGCGGGCCCGCTCCTGGCTCTACGCCCGCATCGGCCGCGCCGACCCCGGGCGCGTCGACTACCTCAAGCTCATGCCCCTCACGTACGCGGTGATCCTGATCGGTGGCGTGTTCACGCTGCTGACCATCACCGCGGACGTCGTCAACCCGATCACGCTCTTCTCAAGGTGAGTGCCTGAAGTGACCGCTGTCAGTCTCGGTATCCCCGCCGTACCGCCCCCGCCGCTCGCCCCGCGCCGGGTCAGCCGCCAGATCATGGTCGGCTCGGTCCCGGTCGGTGGGGGCGCGCCGGTGTCGGTGCAGTCGATGACCACCACCCTCACCTCCGACGTCAACGCCACACTCCAGCAGATCGCCGAGCTGACCGCGTCCGGCTGCCAGATCGTCCGGGTCGCCGTGCCCAGCCAGGACGACGTGGAGGCGCTGCCCGCGATCGCGAAGAAGTCGCAGATCCCGGTGATCGCCGACATCCACTTCCAGCCGAAGTACGTCTTCGCCGCCATCGACGCCGGCTGCGCGGCGGTCCGGGTCAACCCGGGCAACATCCGCCAGTTCGACGACAAGGTCAAGGAGATCGCCAAGGCGGCCGGCGACGCGGGCGTGCCCATCCGGATCGGCGTCAACGCCGGCTCGCTGGACAAGCGGCTGCTCGCCAAGTACGGCAAGGCCACCGCCGAGGCGCTCGTCGAGTCGGCGCTGTGGGAGTGCTCGCTGTTCGAGGAGCACGGCTTCCGCGACATCAAGATCTCGGTCAAGCACAACGACCCGGTGGTGATGATCCGGGCGTACCGCCAGCTCGCCGAGAAGTGCGACTACCCGCTGCACCTCGGCGTCACCGAGGCCGGCCCGGCCTTCCAGGGCACCATCAAGTCGGCGGTCGCCTTCGGCGCGCTGCTGGCCGAGGGGATCGGCGACACGATCCGGGTCTCGCTGTCGGCCCCGCCGGTGGAGGAGATCAAGGTCGGCAACCAGATCCTGGAGTCGCTCGGGCTGCGCGAGCGGGGTCTGGAGATTGTCTCCTGCCCGTCCTGCGGCCGGGCCCAGGTCGACGTCTACAAGCTGGCCGAGGAGGTCACCGCCGGCCTGGAGGGGCTGCCGGTGCCGCTGCGGGTCGCCGTGATGGGCTGCGTCGTGAACGGCCCGGGCGAGGCCCGCGAGGCCGACCTCGGGGTGGCCTCCGGCAACGGCAAGGGCCAGATCTTCGTCAAGGGCAAGGTCGTCAAGACCGTGCCCGAGGCGCAGATCGTGGAGACCCTGATCGAGGAGGCGCTGCGCATCGCCGACGAGATGGGCGCCGAGCTGCCCGAGGAGCTGCGCGGTCTGCTCCCCGGCGCCACCGTCACGGCACCCGATCAGCACCCTGATGGAGCAGGTCAGCGACCTGTTCGTCGGCATGGGCTACGAGGTGGCTGAGGGGCCCGAGGTCGAGCTGGAGTG
>NZ_JBEZEV010000064.1:0-39247 GCF_040649055.1 Micromonospora sp. NPDC049060 | reverse complement strand
CCGCGCGGGGTGGGCCGAGCGGCCGCCGCCCGGCCGCCCGAAGGCCGGCGCCGACCCGGCCTCCGTGCGCGCCTGGTGGGCCGGGCTCACCCCCGCGCAGCGCCGGTGGCTCGTCGCGCACGAGCCGGGGCTCCTCGGCCGCCTCGACGGGGTGCCGGTGGCCGCCCGCGACCAGGCCAACCGGCTGCTGCTCGGGGCGCGGCGGGAGGAACTGCTGGCCGCGCGGCGACGGCTGCTGGCGCGGGTGCCGCGCGGGCCGGTCGAGCTGGCCGGGCTGTCGCGGATCGGGAAGTCCCTGGCCGGGCTGGACGCGCTGGCCGCCCGCCTGGCGGGCGACGAGCAGCCCCGGGCGTACCTGCTGGGGCTGGGCACGGGCGGCGAGGGACGGGCGGTGGTGGCGCTGGGCAACCCCGACCGGTCGGCCCGGGTGCTGACCTACGTGCCGGGGATGACCGCCGGCCTGCACGACGTGCCCGGCGAGTTGGGTCGCGCGGCCCGGGTGCTGGCCCGCTGCGCCGCCCTCGCCCCCGAGGAGGAGGCCGCCGCGGTGCTCTGGCTGGACTACGACGCCCCCGACTTCCTGCACGAGGCGGCGTGGCCGGGCCAGGCCCAGAACGCCGGCCCGGCGCTGCACCGGTTCCAGGAGGGGCTGCGGGAGACCCACGACGGGCCGCCGGGCCGGCAGACCGTGCTCGGGCACAGCTACGGCTCGCTGGTGGTCGGCACGGCCGCCCGCGACCACGGGCTGGCCGCCGACGCGCTGGTCTTCGTCGGCTCGCCCGGGGTGGGGGTCGCGCACGCGGGCGAGCTGGGCGTGCCGCCCGGGCAGGTCTGGGCGAGCACCGCGCCGGACGACGTGATCCGGTGGGCCCGGCCGCCGGACGAGTTGGCCCGCCGGTCCCTGCTGGGCGCGTCGCCGGTCGGCCCGGCGATCGGGGCGCTGCTCGGCGCGCCGGAGCGGGAGCTGTGGTTCGGGCAGGACCCGTCCCACCCGGGCTTTGGCGGGCGTACGTTCCCCAGCGGCCGGCACGGCCACACGGGCTACTGGGCGCCCGAGAACCCGGCCCTCGACGGGATGGCCCGGGTGGTGCTCGGCCGCTGACCCGCGCAACGCGGCGGGCCCCGCCCACTGGCGGGGGTGGACGGGGCCCGTCGTGGGGCGGTGCGACCTACTCGACCGTGACCGACTTCGCCAGGTTGCGGGGCTGGTCCACGTCGTGCCCCCGGGCGGCGGCGATCTCGGCCGCCAGGACCTGCAACGGCACGGTGGTGACCAGCGGCGCGAGCAACGTCGGCGTACGCGGCACGCGGATCAGGTGGTCGGCGTAACGGACGACCGCCTCGTCGCCCTCCTCCGCGATCACGATGGTCCGGGCGCCGCGCGCGCGTACCTCCTGGATGTTGGAGACCACCTTGTCGTGCAGCATGCCCCGGCCGACCGGGGACGGCACGATGCAGATGACCGGGGTGCCCTTGTCGATGAGCGCGATCGGGCCGTGCTTCAGCTCGCCGGCGGCGAAGCCCTCGGCGTGCATGTACGCCAGCTCCTTGAGCTTGAGCGCGCCCTCCAGGGCCACCGGGTAGCCCACGTGCCGGCCGATGAAGAGCACGGTCGGCTCGGCCTTCAGGTCGCGGGCCAGCTCGCGGACGGGCTCGATCCGCTCCAGCAGCTCGCGCAGCTTGCCCGGCATCTCCTGGAGCTGGGCGACCACGGCGGCCACCTCGTCGGCGAACTTGATGCCGCGCACCTGGGCCAGGTGCAGGCCGATCAGGTAGCAGGCGACGAGCTGGGTGAGGAACGCCTTGGTGGACGCGACGGCGATCTCCGGCCCGCCGTGGGTGTAGAGGACCGCGTCGGACTCCCGGGGGATGGTGGAGCCGTTGGTGTTGCAGATGGCCAGGACGCGGGCCTTCTGCTCCTTCGCGTGCCGCAGCGCCATCAGGGTGTCCATCGTCTCGCCGGACTGCGAGATCACCACGATCAGCGTGGACCGGTCGAGGACCGGGTCGCGGTAGCGGAACTCGCTGGCCAGCTCCACCTCGCACGGGATCCGGGTCCAGTGCTCGATGGCGTACTTGGCGACCAGGCCGGAGTGGTACGCGGTGCCGCAGGCGACGATGAAGATCTTGTCGACGTCGCGCAGGTCCTGGTCGCTGAGGCGGACCTCGTCGAGCATGATCTCGCCGGAGTCGGTGAGCCGGCCGAGCAGCGTGTCCGCGATGGCCTGCGGCTGCTCCTCGATCTCCTTGAGCATGAACCAGTCGTAGCCGCCCTTCTCGGCGGCGGAGGAGTCCCAGTCGATGTGGAAGTCCTTGCCGCTGGCGGGCTCTCCGGCGAAGTCGGTGATCTCGATGGTGTCGCCGGTGATCAGGACGATCTGGTCCTGGCCGAGCTCCACCGCCTCCCGGGTGTGCTCGATGAACGCGGCCACGTCGCTGGCCAGGTAGTTCTCGCCTTCGCCCCGCCCGACGACGAGCGGGGAGTTGCGGCGGGCGCCGACGACCGCGCCGGGCACCGCGGCGTCGACGGCGAGCAGCGTGAACGCGCCCTCCAGCCGCTGGCAGACCACCCGCATGCCGGCGGCGAGCAGCTGCGGCCCGTCGGGGTGGCCGGCGGCGCGCAGGTCGGCCAGCGCGGCGGAGAGCAGGTGCGCGGCGCACTCGGTGTCGGTGTCGCTGGTGAACTGGACGCCGTCGGCCTCCAGCTCGGCGCGCAGCTTGGCGAAGTTCTCGATGATGCCGTTGTGGATCACGGCGACGCGGCCGTCGGGGGCCAGGTGCGGGTGGGCGTTGCGGTCGGTCGGGCCGCCGTGGGTGGCCCAACGGGTGTGCCCGATGCCGGTGGTGCCGTCGCCGATGCCGATCGGGCTGGCCGCGCAGGAGGTGGGATCCTCGGCGGCCCGCTCGGAGAGCACCTTCTCCAGGTTGGCCAGCTTGCCGGCCTTCTTCTCGGTCAGCAGCGCGCCGTCGCAGACGATGGCGACGCCGGCCGAGTCGTAGCCGCGGTATTCCAGCCGCCGCAGTCCGTCGAGCACGATGCCGAGCGCCGGGCGCGCGCCGGCGTAACCAACGATTCCACACATGACCCGCAGCCTAACCTAGTTCCACTCATCGCGCGTGCGCGAAAGCCGGGTAAACGATCACCCAACTTGAGCGATCGGAGGGGAAGCGGCACTCTCCGTGACATAGCTCCGCCGGGCGACGGTCGCGGGCGGTCGGGGCCACCCTCGGCGGGGGTTGAAGCCGCGCCGGGAGTCCGTAGGCTGGCGGGCGTGACGACCGTCGACGTGGATCCGCTGGTGGCCCGGATGCGCCCGTTCGGGACGACCGTCTTCGCCGAGATGTCCGCCCTCGCCGTGCGCACCGGCGCGGTCAACCTCGGCCAGGGCTTCCCCGACACCGACGGGCCGCCGGAGATGCTGGCCGCCGCCGCGGAGGCGCTGCGCACCGGGCAGAACCAGTACCCGCCGGGCCCGGGCGTCCCGGCGTTGCGCGCGGCGGTGGCGGCGCACCAGCGCCGGTTCTGGGGGCTGGAGTACGACCCGGACGGCGAGATCGTGGTGACGGCGGGCGCCACCGAGGCGATCGCGGCGACGATCCTCGGGCTCTGCGAGCCGGGCGACGAGGTCGTCTGCTTCGAGCCCTACTACGACTCGTACGCCGCCTCGATCGCGCTGGCCGGCGCGGTCCGGCGCCCGGTCACGCTGCGCCCCGCCGCCGACGGCCGGTACGCCTTCGACCCCGACGCCCTGCGCGCCGCGTTCGGCCCGCGCACCCGGCTCGTGCTGCTCAACTCCCCGCACAACCCGACCGGCAAGGTGTTCACCCCCGACGAGCTGGCCCTGGTCGCCGAGCTGTGCCGGGAGCACGGCGCGTACGCGGTGACCGACGAGGTGTACGAGCACCTGGTCTTCACCGACGCGTCCACCCCGCACGTCCCGCTGGCCACGCTGCCCGGCATGCGGGAGCGGACGCTGCGCATCTCGTCGGCCGGCAAGACGTTCTCCTGCACGGGCTGGAAGGTCGGCTGGGTGAGCGGGCCGGCGGCGCTGGTCTCGGCGGTGCTGCGGGTGAAGCAGTTCCTGACCTTCGTCAACGCCGCACCGCTCCAGCCGGCGGTCGCGGTGGCGCTGGCCCTGCCGGACGACTACTTCGCCGACTTCCGCGACGGCATGCAGGCCCGCCGCGACCAGCTCGTCGGCGGGCTCACCGACGCCGGGTTCGAGGTGCTCGCGCCGGAGGGCACCTACTTCGTCACCGCCGACGTCAGCGCGTTGGGCGGGCGGGACGGGGTGGAGTTCTGCCGGTCCCTGCCCGAGCGGTGCGGGGTGGTCGCCGTGCCGACGCAGGTCTTCTACGACGATGCCGAGGCCGGTCGGCACCTGATCCGCTTCGCCTTCTGCAAGCGCCCCGAGGTGCTGACCGAGGCCGTCACCCGGCTGCGCCGGCTGTCCACGACCTGACCCTACCGGCGGCCGGCCGCGCTCGACGCCGTCCGCGCCGGGCCGGGTCGGGTCGGGTCGGGTCGGGTCGTACGCCTGAGCGTCAGCCGGCCGCCCGGGTCGGGCCGGTCCCCCGCTCCGGCGACGCCGCCTCGGAGCGGGGCGCCCGGATCCGGGCGAGCGCCGCGCCGCCGTCGGCGAGCAGCACCTGCTCGGCGTCGTCGACGAAGGCCAGGTCGGCCTCGACGTGTCGACTCGCCGCCGAGAGCAGCAGGCCGACCACGGGGTCGTCGGCCCGGCGGCGCAGCCCGTCGAGGTTGCGCAGCTCACGCATCAGGTGACCGCGCTGGTTGCCGAGCACCGTGCGCACCATGGCCGGCTCGCCGGAGCGGGCCGAGGCGGTCACCTTGAGGAAGAAGTCGTCCCGGAACCCGCCGCTGCGCGGGCTGGGCTCGCCGAGCCAGCGCGCCAGCTCGGCCCGGCCCTCCGGGGTGATCTCGTAGACCACCCGGTCGGGCTTGACCGGCTGGGGCTGCCGTTCGGCCACCACCAGGCCGTCGCGGGAGAGCCGGTCGAGGATCTGGTAGAGGTGCCCGATGTTGAGCGGCCCCCACTGCGGGCCGACCGCCTCCTCGAAGGCGCCCTTCAGCTCGTAGCCGTAGCTGGGGCCGCCGGCGAGCAGGGCCAGGACCGCGTGCTGTATCGCCACCGTCTACTCCGATCCGACCCGGGGGGCTGACCGCCGCCGGGCCTTGCATTGTCACAATGTATCGCGCACAGTGTGCTCAGCACACGGGGAGGCGCGACATGCTCGACATCATCTGGAGACAGCTTCGCGGCCGTGCGGGACGGTCGGTGGCGCTGCTGCTCGGCGTACTGGTGGCGACCACCGGGTTCGTCGTGCTGACCGGCGCCACCACCACCTCCCGCCTCGACGTCACGGGCTCCGTCGAGCGGAACACCGAGGCCGCCTACGACATCCTGGTCCGCCCGAAGGGCACACGCACCCCGCTGGAGGCCGAACGCCGGCTGGTCCAGCCCAACTACCTCTCCGGCCTCTTCGGCGGCATCACCACGGCGCAGTACGACCAGGTGAAGGCGGTCACCGGGGTGGACGTCGCCGCCCCCATCGCGATGCTCGGCTACTCCACCGCCCCGGTGCCGACCCCGCTGGACCTGACCGACGCCGTCGACCGCTCGCTCGACCGGCAGGTCATCCGCGTCGACCCCCGGTTCGTCGCCGAGCGCGGCCTCTCCGGCGCCCCGGGCCGCCCCCGCTTCGTGTACGTCACCACCCACCCGCTGATCTACCCCCGCACCGACGTCGCCCAGTCCAGCGACTCCACCCCGTACACCGACGGGCGAAGCTATCCGTGGGCCGCGTGCGGGTGGGCCGCGCCCCGCGAGGTACTGCCCGACGGCCGCACCCAGGCCGTCTGCGACCCCCGCTCCACCCTGGGCAGCCCGGGCGCGTACTCCGAGCGCCAGGAGTGGTCGCTGGTGGCCGTACGGCTGCTCCCGGACGGCCGGTTCGAGGCCGGCGGGGGCGTCCTCGCCGACGGCGGGACGGAATCCTCGTCCACGTCGGACCGGCTGCGGATCGCGGTCAGTCTGACGGTGCCGCTCCTGCTCGCCGCCGTCGACCCGGCCGCCGAGGACCGCCTCGTGGGTCTCGGCGGCGCGCTGGTCGACGGGCGCGCGCTGGGTCAGGACGACACCGTCGCCGTCAAACGGACGGGCGGGACGGAGATGCACTCCGTGCCGGTGCTCGCCACCAGCAGCCCCTTCGTCGACGAGGAACTGCGTGCCAGTTTCACCCGGCTGCCCGCCGCCCGCCCGGCCGGGGTCGGGCTCGCCGAGCTGGAACAGGCCCTGGGGCGGGGTCCCGCCCTCCCCGCCGGGGAGGCTCACCACGACGTCGCCGCTGGCTGGCGTGCCCGGCTCGCCACGGGTCTCTCCCCGGACGGCTGCTGCTTCGGCCAGCTCCAGACGATGGTGCAGGCCGGCCCGACGCGCTACGACCGGCTGCCCGACGGCACGCTGCGGGTCGGCGCCCTTCCCGCGGCCGATCCAGCGGTCTACGGCGACCAGGCCACGTTCAACCCCTACCCGCGTCCCTGGCTGGCCGAGGACACCGGGGCGCGGTCGCTGCGCAGGCTTGCGCTGAAGAAGGCCGTGCCCGGCACCCTGTACCGGAGCTGGCGGGCCGTGGGAGTCTTCGACCCGGCGAAGCTGACCGGCTTCAGCGACGTCGGGCGGGTGCCGCTGGAGACGTACGAGCCGCCGACGGCGCAGGGCGCGGACGCCGCCAGCCGGGACGCCCTGGGCGGCCGTGCGCTGGAGCCGGGCGGCAACCCGGCCGGCCACCTCGCCGCCCCGCCGCTGCTGCTGACCAGCCTCGCCAGCGTGCCGAAGCTGCTGGCGGGTGGCGGCAGTCCGCAGCTCGCCGCCCCGATCAGCGCGATCCGGGTCCGGGTCGCCGACGTGGGCGGCTACAGCGACCGCGCCGCCGAGCAGGTCCGGCTGGTCGCCGAGCGGATCGCCCAGGTCACCGGGCTCGACGTCGACATCACCCTCGGCTCCTCCCCCGCCCCGCAGGCCGTGGAGCTGCCCGCCGGGTCGTTCGGCCGGCCGGCGCTGCGGCTGACCGAGGAGTGGTCGGCGCTCGGGGTCGCCTCGGTGATCACGAAGGCGGTGGACCGCAAGAGCGTCGCGCTGTTCGTACTGGTGCTGGTGGTCTGCGCGCTCTTCCTCGGCAACGCGGTCGCCGCCGCCGTCCGGGACCGCCGGTCCGAGCTGGCGGTGCTCGCCTGCCTGGGCTGGCCCGCCCGGCGGATCGGCGCGCTGATCCTCGGCGAGGTGGCCGCCCTCGGGCTGGCCGCCGGTCTGCTCGCCCTGGCGCTGGCCGTCCCGCTCGGCGCCGCGCTCGGCATCGACGTGGGATGGCGGCGGGCGCTGCTGGCCGTACCGGTGGCACTGCTGCTGGCGCTGGTCGCGGGCCTGACGCCGGCCCTGCGGGCAGCGCGCGCCCACCCGGCCGCCGCGCTGCGCCCGGCGGTGGCGACGGCCCGATGGGTACGCCGGCCGCGCACCCTGGTCGGCCTGGCCCTGGCCAACCTGGCCCGTACGCCCGGCCGCACCCTGCTCGGGGCCGGCGCGCTGGCCATCGGGGTGGCCGCGCTGACCCTGGTCACCGCCGCCGGATACGCGTTCCGGGGCGCCATCGTCGGCAGCCTGCTCGGTGACACGGTGTCGCTGAGCGTGCGGGGCGCGGACACCATGGCCGCCGTCGCGACGGTGCTGCTCGGTGCCGCCGCGGTCGCCGACGTGCTCTACCTGAACATCCGGGACCGGGCCGCCGAGCTGGCCACCCTGCGCGCGGTCGGCTGGAGCGACGCCGCGCTGGGCCGCCTCATCGCCTACGAGGGGCTGGCCCTGGGTCTGCTCGGCGCGGTCACCGGCGCCGGCCTCGGGCTGGCCGGGGCGGCCTGGCTGGTCGGCGCCCTGCCCGGCACGTTGGTCGCGGTCGCCGCGTCGGTGGCGGCGACCGGTGTCCTGGTCACCTCGGTGGCCGCCCTGGTCCCGGCCGCGCTGCTGCGCCGGCTGCCGACCGCCCGACTGCTCGCGGAGGAGTGACGATGGAGACGACGACGGGCAGCACGGTCCGGGTCGCCGGGCTGGTCCGGCGCTTCGGGGCCGGCCCGCAGCAGGTGACGGCGGTCGACGACGTGTCCCTGGAGATCCCGGCGGGGGCGGTGGTGGCGCTGACCGGGCCCAGCGGATCCGGGAAGTCGACGCTGCTGCACATGATCGGCGCGATCGAGCAGGTGGACGCCGGCACGATCACCGTGGACGAGCAGGAGATCACCGCGCTCGGCCGGTCGGCCCTGACCCGGTACCGGCAGCGGGTCGGCTTCGTCTTCCAGCGCTACCACCTGCTGCCCGCGCTCACCGTGCTGGACAACGTGGTCGTGCCGGTGCTGCCCCGCCGGGGGCGGGCCGACCACGCCGCCCGGGCCCGGGAGCTGCTCGACGCGGTCGGCCTGGCCGGGCGGGAGCGGGCCCTGCCGGCCCAGCTCTCCGGCGGCCAGCAGCAGCGGGTCGCGATCGCCCGGGCGCTGATGGGCTCCCCCGGGCTGCTGCTCGCCGACGAGCCGACCGGCAACCTCGACTCGACCACCGGCGGGCAGATCCTCGACCTGCTGCTGGACCTGCGCGACCGGCACGGCATGACGGTCCTGCTCGCCACCCACGAACGGGCGGTGGCCGCCCGGTGCGACCGGCTGATCCGCCTCGGCGACGGGCGGATCGTCGAGGACGTGGACCTCACCGACGGCGAGGACCCGGCGGCCACCTTCCAGCGGGCCGCCGGCCTGCGCCTGTAGGCCGGCCGGGGGCCGACGCGAAAGGTCAGGCGGTCGGGCTGGCGGTGCGGACCTGCTCGGCGATGCGCTCGGCGACGCTTCGGGCGACCTGCTCGGTGGCGGCCTCGACCATGACCCGGACCAGCGGTTCGGTGCCGGACGGGCGCAGCAGCACCCGGCCGGTCTCGCCCAGCTCCGCCTCGGCCCGCTCGACCTCGGCCCGGACGGCGGGTGCGGCCGCGCCGACCGTACGGTCGCCGACGGGGACGTTGATCAGCACCTGCGGCAGCCTGGTCACCACGCCGGCCAGCTCCGCGAGGGACTTGCCGGTGGCGGCCAGCCGGGACATCAGGTGCAGCCCGGTCAGCACGCCGTCGCCCGTGGTCGCGTACGCGGGCATCACGATGTGCCCGCTCTGCTCGCCGCCCAGCGCGAGGCCGGACGCGCGCAGCTCCTCCAGCACGTACCGGTCGCCGACCTTGGTCTCCAGGAGGCGGATGCCCTGCGCGGACATGGCCAGCCGCAGGCCGAGGTTGCTCATCACCGTGGCGACCAGGGTGTCGTCGGTGAGCGTGCCGGCCTCCCGCATGGCGAGCGCGAGGATCGCCATCACCTGGTCGCCGTCGACCTCGTCGCCGTCGGCGGTCACCGCGACGCAGCGGTCGGCGTCGCCGTCGTGCGCGATGCCGAGGTGGGCGCCGTGCTCGACCACCGCGGCCCGCAGGGCGTCGAGGTGGTTGGAGCCGCACTCGTCGTTGATGTTGAGGCCGTCCGGCTCGGCGTAGATGGCGACGACCTCGGCCCCGGCCTCCCGGTACACCACCGGCGCCACCTCGGCAGCCGCGCCGTTGGCGCAGTCGACCACGACCTTGAGCCCGTCGAGGCGGTGCGGCAGGGTGCCGATCAGGTGCTGCACGTAGTGGTCCGCGCCGTCGAGCAGGTCGTGCACCCGGCCGACGCCGGCGCCGACCGGCCGCTCCCAGGCGGTGGTGGCGTTCGCCTCGACGGCCGCCTCGATCCGCATCTCGATCTCGTCCGGCAGCTTGTGCCCGCCGGCGGCGAAGAGCTTGATCCCGTTGTCGGGCATCGGGTTGTGCGAGGCGGAGAGCATCACGCCGAGGTCGGCCTTGGCCTCGGCGGTGAGGAACGCCACGGCCGGGGTGGGCAGCACGCCCACCCGGACCACGTTGGCGCCGGCGCTGGTGAGCCCGGCGACCACGGCGGCCTCCAGCATCTCGCCGCTGGCCCGGGTGTCCCGCCCGACCACGGCCAGCGGGGGATGGCTCCGGTCCGACTCGGCGAGCGTGTGGGCGGCGGCGACCGCCACCGCCAGCGCCAACTCAGGCGTGAGATCCGCGTTCGCCCGCCCGCGTACGCCGTCCGTGCCGAACAACCGGCCCATACCCGCCAACCTCCGATGAAACGGTCCAGGAAAGGCGAACGGCCGGGCCACCTCCCGTCGAGGGGAGGTGAACCCGGCCGTCCGTCAGAAGTACAACGCGCCGCTGATGATCAGCGCTTCGAGTACTGGGGAGCCTTACGGGCCTTCTTGAGGCCGTACTTCTTGCTTTCCTTGACCCGGGCGTCCCGGGTGAGGAAGCCGGCCTTCTTCAGCGCCGGACGGTCGTCCGGCTCGCTGACGATCAGGGCCCGGGCGATGGCCAGGCGCAGCGCGCCGGCCTGACCGGTGGTGCCGCCGCCACGCAGGTTGGCGATGACGTCGAAGGCCTCCGGCTTCTCGGCGGTGACCAGCGGGTCCTTGATCAGCTGCTGGTGCACCTTGCTCGGGAAGTAGGCCTCAAGGTCACGGCCGTTGCACGTGATCTTGCCGCTGCCGGGGACGATGCGCACCCGGACGATGGCCTCCTTGCGCCGACCCACGGTCTGGATCGGGCGGTCACCACGCGGCGCGCGGGCGACGGGCGCCGGCGCCTCGGTGGCCTCCTCGGGGGCAACCTCGGTCTCGGTGATGTCGGTCATGCTGTTTCCTTCGCCCGCGCTCACTGCGCGATCTGCTTGATCTCGAACGGCACCGGCTGCTGCGCGCCGTGCGGGTGCTCGGCACCGGCGTAGACCTTCAGCTTCTTGATGAGCTGACGGCCGAGCTTGTTGTGCGGGAGCATGCCCTTGACGGCCAGCTCGATGGCCCGCTCGGGACGCTTGGTCAGCAGCTCGTCGTAGCCGACCTGCTTCAGACCACCCGGGTAGCCGGAGTGGCGGTAGGCGACCTTGGTGTGACGCTTGTTGCCGGTCAGCGCGACCTTGCCCGCGTTCACGATGACGACGAAGTCGCCCGTGTCGACGTGCGGCGCGAAAGTCGGCTTGTGCTTGCCGCGCAGCAGCGTGGCGGCGTGGGTGGCCAGGCGGCCCAGCACGACATCAGAGGCGTCGATGACGTGCCACTGACGCTCGATCTCACCCGGCTTCGGGCTGTACGTACGCACAGGTATACCTTGTCTCGTCGTCGGTCTGGGGTCGCGCGCCGAGGTTACCGGGCGCGCACGAACGACCAAGCGTACCTTAGGCGGCACGCCTCTGGATGTCGTACAACAGCAGGCAACGATACCCGCCGCCCCGTCGGCAGGTCAAAACGGGGTACCGCCCCCGCCTGGCCCCCCGAGGATACATGGCGGGGGTCACACGCCGGTCAGCCGGCGGGGGCCCGGCCGCAGGTACACCAGCCAGGTCACCCCGAAACAGAGCGCGTACGCGACGATGAAGGCGACGTACGCCGCGTCCGCGCTGCCCCCGGTCAGGAACGACTGCCGGAAGGCGATGTTCACCAGCACCCCGCCGGAGGCCCCGACCGCCCCGGCGATGCCGATCACCGAGCCGGTCATCCGCCCGGCCCGGCGCTGCGCCGCGACCGCCTCCCGCCGACCGGCGTCCACCTCCGCCGTCGCCCGGGCCCGGAAGATCGCCGGGATCATCTTGTAGGTCGAGCCGTTGCCGATCCCGGAGAAGACGAAGAGCGACAGGAAGCCGAGCAGATAGAGCCCGAACGACCGCTCCCGGGCGGCGTGGAGCACCAACGAGGCGCCGGCCGCCATCGCGACGAAGTTCCAGAAGGTCACCCGGGCCCCGCCGAGGCGGTCGGCGAGGTGCCCGCCGACCGGCCGGACCAGCGAGCCGACCAGCGGGCCGAGGAAGGTGAGCCAGGCGGCGTCGACCGGGGTCGGGAAGCGCTCGGCGAACTGGAGCTGGAGCACCTGGCCGAAGGCGAAGCAGAAGCCGATGAACGAGCCGAAGGTGCCGACGTAGAGCAGCGACATGATCCAGGTGTGCGGGTCGCGGGCCGCCTCGCGCAGCGCACCGGGTTCGTTGCGCGCCCCGGAGATGTCGTCCAACCCGCGCGCCGCGGCGAGCGCGGCCAGCACGATCAGCGGCAGGTAGACCGCCGGCACCAGGCGGGGGTACGCGGCCCCCGCCGTCGCCAGCACCGCCAGGCCGACCAGCTGCACCGCCGGCACGCCGAGGTTGCCGCCGCCGGCGTTGAGCCCGAGCGCCCGGCCCTTGAGCCGGGACGGATAGAACAGGTTGATGTTCGCCATCGAGGAGGCGAAGTTGCCCCCGCCGACGCCGGTCAGGCAGGCCAGCACCATCAGGGTGGAGTAGGAGACGCCGGGCTCCAGCAGCACCGTCATCGGCACGGCCGGGACGAGCAGCAGCAGTGCGCTGACGATCGTCCAGGTCCGCCCGCCGAAGCGCGCCACGGCCAGCGTGTAGGGCAGCCGCAGCGCCGCCCCCAGCGCCGCCGGCACGGCGGTGAGCAGGAACTTCCCCGCCGGGTCGATGCCGTACTCGGGGCCGAGAAAGAGCACCGTCACCGACCAGAGGCTCCACACGGAGAAGCCCACGTGCTCGGCGAAGATGGAGACCCAGAGGTTGCGGCGGGCGACCGGCGCCCCGGTCGTACGCCAGAATTCGGGGTCCTCGGGCCGCCAGTCGTCGATGCGGTGCCGGCGGCCGACGGCCGGCGCAACGGCCTCGGCCGGGGGTGTGGTGGGGGCCAGTGTGCTCACGGCGACTCCTCCTCGTCGGGTGCGACCTGGAGGAACGCTAGGAATCGGGCGTTACCCGACGGTGCCCGTCGCGGGTCGGGCGGGAAACGGAGACCGCACCGGGGGCGGATGCCGCCGGTGAGATGTCAGAGTTCCTGGAGGATGCGCAGCGCCCGGCCGACCCTGAGCATGGTCCCGGTGTCGGCGACGTCCACGCACTCGGTGAACCACTTCTTCATCGGCGAGGAGATCCGGTCGGGCATCACCACGTACGTGCCCATCGGCACCGCCAGGGGCGAGTCGCGCAGCAGCGCCTCCTCGACCACCTCCACCACGATCACGATCGGCACGTCGGTGGAGTTGTAGACGTCGGAGCTGATCACCAGTCCGAGCCGTTCCCGGGCGCCGTCGATGCGCCAGACCTCGCCCCTACGCAGCACGCGGGCGCCCGCCGAAGAGCGCGTCGTCGACCATGCCCACCTCGCGGGCGTCGGCGAGGGCGGCGGCTTCGAGGTCGAGCCCGGCCCGGCCGACGGCGGCGGCGTGCGCGGTGAAGACCTCGCGCAGCGCCTTCTCCCGGGCCGCCTGGTCCATCCACGCCGACAGGGAGAGCCCCTCGCGCTTGGCGAACCGCCGGGCCTCCTCGATCGTCTCGTCCGAGAACGACAGGGTCACCTTGGCAGTCATGCCGTGGAGACTACCCATCGGTATGACCGGCAGTCATCCCGACGGCCCCGACTATTCGCGACGGCCGCCGAACACGGCAAACCGCCACCTGCCGCATAGACGCAATATCCGATTACGCTTGCGGTTGTTGCACTTGGAGGAGACGATGTCCGAAGCGTTCGGACAACGCCACGCACCGTCAGCCACACCGTGAGGGAGGGACGCCCGTGAGCCCGACCGCCATGACGACGACATCCGTCATGCCCAGCGAGGGGGTCGAGCGTGGGCAGGTTGCCGCGGTCGACGATTTCCTCAAGCGACAGCCGGACGGGGTGCCCGCATCGCGAACACGCCTCGTCTCGCCGACTGGCGAGGAGGTCGAAGTCCCTGCCCGACTGCTCGACGTCCTGCGGCACGCATCGGCGCTGCTGGCCCGTGGTGACGGGGTCGCCGTCAGCGCCGTTGCCCGGGAGTTGTCGACGACCGAGGCGGCCAGCCTCCTCGGCATGTCCCGTCCCACGCTGGTCCGCCTCTTGGACACCGCTGCGATCCCCTCCCACCGGGTCGGCAGCCATCGGCGGTTGTTCCTCTCCGACGTTCTGGCGTTCCGGCAGCGTCAGATGCAGGAGCGCCGGAAGTCGTACGAGGCCCTGATGCTGGAATCCGACGCGCTCGGGCTCAACGTCGACGAATAACGCGGTCACCTCCGAGGCGCTGGGTACGGTGTCCGCTGTGACGCTCGGCGCCCCCTTGGTGTTCCTGGACGCCAATGTTCTGTACTCGAGGACCCTGCGCGACTGGATCAGCCTGCTGTCGCTGGAGAGCGACTGCCTCGTCTACGACCTGCGCTACAGCGAGGACGTGCTCGCGGAGCGGATGTACCGCATGCGGCGCAAGCGGCCGGACCTTTCGGAGCAGGCGATCGGAGGGCAGCGGCGGCGCTTCGTCGAGGCGTTCCCGTACGGTCTGGTCATCGGCTACCTTCCGCAGTCGGTGCCGTGCCCACCGGACCCCGACGATCGCCACGTCCTGGCGGCTGCGATCCACGGGGCCGCCGACTTCCTGGTGACCAACGACCGGCAGGGCCACAGAGCCTTCCCGACTGAGTGCGTCCAGGGCCGCCTCGAGGTCCACACCGCCGACGAGTTCCTCAACTGGGTCGCCGACAGGTCGATGGGGCTGGTCCGGCACGTCGCGACGAAGCAGGTCTCCTACTACCGACGCAGCCTGGTCACGGAGGACCGTGATGAGGTGGATCTGATCGCCTACCTGCGCAAGGCGGGGGCCTACCGCTTCGCCCAACGCCTCGAAGGCCACCTCGACGGATAGGCCGACCACCGACAGCGCCACGTCGGTTCAACCCGGCGTCTGTCCGTCGCTCACCCGCGACGGCCGCCGAACACGGCGAACCGCCACTGCTTGAAGAAGCAGTCGACGTCGACCAGGCCGGCCTCGGCCAGCCAGCGGCACTGCGCGGCGACCGGCGCCGGCCGGTCGTACGCCATCCGGCCCTCGGCGGCGGCGATCTCGTCGGCGTGGGAGCCCAGCGCCGCGACCTGCCCCAGCCACACCTCGTGGTACCGCCGGTCGAGCGCGGGGGTGGGGCCGGCGACCTGTTCGGCGTTGACGAAGACGCCGCCGGGGACCAACGCCGCCGGCACCCGCCGGTAGAGCTCGCGCTTGCCCGCGTCGTCGAGGTGGTGGATGGCCAGCGCGCTGACCACGGCGTCGTAGCGGCCGGCGGGCAACTCCCCCGCCAGGTCGGCCCGGACCGTCCGGTGCGCGACGCCGCGGGACCGCAGGTGGTCGGCGGCGACGGCGAGCATGGCCGGCGCGGCGTCGACCAGGGTCAGCCGGACCCCCGGCACCGCCGCCGCGAGCAGCAGCGACAGCAGCCCGGTGCCCGCGCCAAGGTCCAGCACCTCCGGGGTACGCCCCGAGGCGAGCGCGGCCCGCAGCGGCGGCGCGGCCACCTCGACGGCGGTGCCGTAGAAGGCGTCGAAGCAGGGCACCAGGCGCCGTCGGGCCTCGTCGTAGCTGCCCGCCACCGCGTCGAAGGCCTCGGCCACGTTCATCGCGCCTCCCAAATGCCAGGATTGTTGTCCCATATTGTAAACGCCAGCCGGCCCGGTGCCCGCGTGCGGTGTGAGCGGCTCTTGACAGGACCGAAACAGACGGGACCCGGACCGGAAATCGCCCCCCGGCACGCTTTGCCGACATGACAGACGGTGCACACGCGGCGACCGGACCGGGGCGGACGCCCCGGGAGGTGGCGACGCACTGCCCGTACTGCGCCCTCCAGTGCGGGATGACGCTGCGCGAGGAGGCCGGCCGGGCCACGGTGCTCCCCCGGCAGTTCCCCACCAACCGGGGCGGCCTCTGCCAGAAGGGCTGGACCGCCGCCGAGCTGCTCGACCACCCCGAGCGGCTGACCACCCCGCTGCTGCGCGACCCGGCCAGCGGCGAGCTGCGCCCGGCGAGCTGGGCCGCCGCCCTCGACCGGATCGTCACCGACCTGCGCACCGTCCAGCAGGGACACGGCCGCGACGCGGTCGCCGTCTTCGGCGGCGGCGGGCTCACCAACGAGAAGGCGTACGCGCTGGGGAAGTTCGCCCGGGTGGCGCTGCGCACGAAGCACATCGACTACAACGGACGGTTCTGCATGTCATCGGCGGCGGCGGCCGGGATGCGCGCCTTCGGCATCGACCGGGGCCTGCCGTTCCCGCTGGCCGACCTGGGCCGGGCCGACACGCTGCTGCTGGTCGGCGCGAACCCCGCGGAGACCATGCCCCCGCTGGTGCGCTGGCTGACCGCGCAGCGCGAGCGCGGCGGCCGGCTGATCGTGGTCGACCCCCGGGGCACCGCCACCGCCCGCCAAGCCGACCTGCACCTGCAACCCCTGCCCGGCACCGACCTGGCGGTGGCGAACGCGCTGCTGCACATCGCGCTCACCGAGGGTTGGGTCGACAGGGAGTACGTGGCCGCCCGTACCACCGGATTCGACGCGGTCCGTCGCGGCGTGGCCGGCTGGTGGCCGGCCCGCGCCGAGGCGCTCTCCGGGGTGCCGGTGGCCGACCTGGAGGCGACCGCCCGAGCCCTCGGCACCGCCGAACGCGTGATCATCCTGACCGCGCGCGGTGCCGAGCAGCACGCCAAGGGCGTCGACACCGTCACCGCCTTCGTCAACCTGGCGCTCGCCCTCGGGCTGCCCGGCCGCCCCGGCTCCGGCTACGGCTGCCTGACCGGGCAGGGCAACGGGCAGGGCGGGCGGGAGCACGGGCAGAAGGCCGACCAGCTCCCCGGCTACCGCAGGATCGACGATCCGGCCGCCCGGGAACACGTCGCCGGGGTCTGGGGGGTGCCGGCCGACGAGCTGCCCGGGCCGGGCGTGCCGGCGTACGAGCTGCTGGACTCGCTGGGCACGCCCGCCGGGCCGAAGGCGCTGCTGGTCTTCGGCTCCAACCCGGTGGTCTCCGCGCCCCGGGCCGCCCGGATCGAGGGCCGACTCCGCGATCTCGACCTGCTCGTGGTCGCCGACTTCCTGCTCTCCGAGACCGCCGCGCTGGCCGACGTGGTGCTCCCCACCGCCCAGTGGGCCGAGGAGGACGGCACGATGACCAACCTGGAGGGCCGGGTGCTGCGCCGCCGCGCACTGCGCCCGCCGCCGCCCGGCGTCCGTACCGACCTGGAGATCCTCGCCGACCTCACCGCCCGCCTCCAGGTGCAAGGAAGGGCTGGGGCGGACGCCGGCGACCCGCGGGTCGTGTTCGCGGAGCTGCGGCGGGCCTCGGCGGGCGGGACCGCCGACTACGCCGGAGTGAGCTGGGAGCGGATCGACGAACGCGACGGGGTGTTCTGGCCCTGCCCGGCCGAGGACGGCCCGGACACCCCCCGGCTCTTCGCCGACCGCTTCCCCACCCCCGACGGGCGGGCCCGGTTCCACGCCGTGGAGCACCGGCCGGCGGCCGAGGAGGTGTGCGCCGAGTACCCGCTGCACTTCACCACCGGCCGGGTCCTCGCGCAGTACCAGTCGGGCACCCAGACCCGCCGGGTCGCCGCGCTGCGCCGGGCCGCCCCGGACGCGTTCGTCGAGCTGCACCCCGACCTGGCCGGGCGGCTCGGCATCGGCGACGGCGAGCCGGTGCGGGTGGTCTCCCGGCGGGGCGAGTTCTACGCGCCCGCCCGGCTCCGCACCGCCATCCGGCCGGACACCGTCTTCGCGCCGTTCCACTGGGGCGGCGCCGCGCGGGCCAACTCGGTCACCAACGACGCCGTCGACCCGGTCTCCGGGATGCCGGAGTTCAAGATCTGCGCCGTCCGACTGGAGAGGGTGGACGAGCTGTGAGCGAGAGTGTCGTGGTCGTCGGCAACGGGATGGCCGGTTCGCGGCTGGCCGGCGAGCTGCACGCCCGGGGCGGGGACCGGAAGGTCACCGTGCTCGGCGCGGAGCCGCACCGGGCGTACAACCGGATCATGCTCTCCACCCTGCTGGCGGGCAAGATCGGCGAGCCGGACGTGGAGCTGGCCGAGGCCGCCGGGCAGGGCGTCGACCTGCGTACGGGGGTGACGGTCACCGCCGTCGACCGCGCCGCCGGCACGGTCCACACCGACGACGGCGACCGCATCGCGTACGACCATCTGGTGCTCGCCACCGGCAGCCGGGCCGTGGTGCCGCCGCTGCCCGGGCTGGACGGGCCCGGGCTGCCGGAGCGGGTGGTGCCGTTCCGCACGCTTGACGACTGCCGCCGGATCCTCGCCGTGGCCGGCGGCGCGCGCAGCGCCCTGGTGCTCGGCGGCGGGCTGCTCGGGCTGGAGGCGGCGCGCGGGCTCGCCGCCCGGGGCCTCGACGTGGGCGTGGTGCACCCGGTGCCGTACCTGATGGAGCGGCAACTCGACCCGGCCGGCGCGGCCGTCCTGGCCGGCACGCTCGCGGGCCTCGGGGTGACCACCCACCTGGCCGTGTCGGCCACCGGGGTGGTCGCGGACGCCGACGGGGTACGCCTCGACCTGGCCGACGGCCGCTCACTCACCGCCGACCTGCTGGTCCTCTCCTGCGGGGTACGCCCCGACACCGCCCTCGCCCGCGCGGCCGGGCTGGCCGTGGAGCGGGGCGTGCTGGTCGACGACCGGCTGCGCACCAGCGACCCACGGATCTCGGCGATCGGCGACTGCGCCCAGCACGACGGCAACCTCACCGGGCTGGTCGCCCCGGCCTGGGCGCAGGCCCGGGTGGTGGCGCAGGTGCTCACCGGGGAGGAACCGCAGGCCCGCTACCGGCCCCGGCCGGCGGTGACCCGGCTCAAGGCGGCCGGCATCGACCTCGCCGCCATGGGCGACCCGGGCGACGGCGGGACCGGCGAGGAGCTGACCTTCGCCGACCCGTCCCGGGGCACGTACGCCCGGCTGCGCATCCACGACGAACGGCTGACGGCCGCGATCCTGCTCGGCGACAACCCGGCGGTCGGCACGGTCATCCAGCTCTTCGACCGGGGTCAGCCGGTGCCGGCCGACCGGCGCTCCCTGCTGCTCGGCCGGGCGTTCGGCGCGGCGGCAGCGGCGCCGGCCGCGACTCCGGCGCTGATGCCGGACGCGGCGACCGTCTGCCAGTGCAACGACGTCAGCAAGGGGGCGCTGGTGGGCTGCTGGCGTGCCGGGGCCCGGACCGTCGACGCCGTGGTCGACGCGACCCGGGCCGGCACGGGGTGCGGCGGCTGCCGGGACGCGGTCGCCGGCATCGTCGGGTGGCTGTCCGAGGTGGATTCGGCGGAGGTGGCGTCATGAGTGAGCGAAACAGCAGGCTGGTGGTCGTCGGCAACGGGATGGTGGGGCAGCGCTTCGTCGACGCGCTGCGCGCCCGCGACCCCGAGGGGCGGTGGCGGGTAACCGTGCTCGCCGAGGAGAGCCGCCCGGCGTACGACCGGGTGCGGCTCTCGGCGTTCTTCGACGGGGTCGGCGCCGAGGAGCTGAACCTGCACACCCCCGACGACGGGGTGGAGCTGCGCCTCGGCGAGCCGGCCACGGAGATCGACCGGGAGCGGCGGCTGGTGCGCACCGCGACCGGCGAGCACCCGTACGACGCCCTGGTGCTCGCCACCGGCTCGTCCGCGTTCGTGCCGCCGGTGGACGGTGCGGCCCTGCCCGGGGTCTTCGTCTACCGGACGCTTGACGACCTGGAGGCGATCCGGGAGCACGCGCGCGGCCGGCGCACCGGGGCGGTGATCGGCGGCGGGCTGCTCGGGCTGGAGGCGGCGAACGCGCTGCGGCTGCTCGGGCTGGACACCAGCGTGGTGGAGTTCGCGCCGCGGCTGATGCCGGTGCAGGTGGACACGGCCGGTGGCGCGATGCTCCGCCGGTACGTCGACGAGCTGGGCGTGACCACCCGCCTGGGCGTGGCCACCACCGCGATCCGGTCCGGCCCGGACGGCACGGTCGCCGGGCTGGAACTGGCGGACGGGACGGTGCTCGACGCCGACCTGGTGGTGGTCGCGGCGGGCATCCGGCCCCGCGACGAGTTGGCCCGGGCGGCCGGGCTCGCCCTGGGCCCGCGCGGCGGCGTACTGGTCGACGGCGCCTGCCGTACCGCCGACGAGCGGATCTGGGCGGTCGGCGAGTGCGCGGCGGTCGACGGCGTCTGCCACGGCCTGGTCGCCCCCGGGTACGCGATGGCCGAGGTCGTCGCCGACCGGCTGGTCGGCGGGGCGGCCACCTTCCCCGGCGCGGACACCGCCACCAAGCTGAAGCTGCTCGGCGTGGACGTGGCCTCGTTCGGCGACGCGCACGGCACGACGCCGGGCTGCCTCGACGTGACGTTCACCGATCCGGCCACCCGGGTCTACGCCAAGCTGGTCCTCTCCGACGACGCGCAGACCCTGCTCGGCGGGGTCCTGGTCGGCGACGCGAGCGCGTACCCGACGCTGCGGGCCAGCGTCGGCGGTCCGCTGCCCGGGCCGCCGCTGGCGCTGCTCGCCCCCGAGGGCGCGGCGGGCGGGGGCGCCGGCGCACTGCCCGCCGCCGCGCAGGTCTGCTCCTGCAACGCGGTGACCCGCGCCGACATCGACACCGCGATCGCCGGCGGCTGCGCGGACGTGCCGGCGCTGAAGGCGTGCACCCGGGCGGGGACGAGCTGCGGCTCCTGCGTGCCGATGCTCAAGCAGTTCCTCGACGCGGCCGGGGTACGGCAGTCCACCGCGCTCTGCGAGCACTTCGACGTCAGCCGGCAGGAACTCTTCGACATCGTGCGGGTGCGCGGCATCCGCACCTTCTCGCAGCTCGTCGCCGAGCACGGCCGGGGCCGCGGCTGCGACATCTGCAAGCCGGTGGTCGCCTCGATCCTCGCCTCCCTCGGCACCGGCCACGTGCTGGACGGGGAGCAGGCGTCGTTGCAGGACACCAACGACCACTTCCTGGCCAACCTGCAACGCGACGGCAGCTACTCCGTGGTGCCCCGGATCCCCGGCGGCGAGATCACCCCGGAGAAGCTCATCGTGATCGGCGAGGTGGCCCGGGACTTCCAGCTCTACACGAAGATCACCGGCGGACAGCGGATCGACCTGTTCGGGGCCCGGGTGGACCAGCTGCCGCAGATCTGGCGCCGGCTCGTCGACGCCGGCTTCGAGTCCGGCCACGCGTACGGCAAGGCGCTGCGCACGGTGAAGTCCTGCGTCGGTGAGACGTGGTGCCGGTACGGGGTGCAGGACTCGGTCGGGCTGGCCATCGCCCTGGAGCTGCGCTACCGGGGGCTGCGCGGTCCACACAAGATCAAGTCGGCGGTCTCGGGCTGCGCCCGCGAGTGCGCCGAGGCCCGCAGCAAAGACTTCGGCATCATCGCCACCGAGACCGGCTGGAACCTCTACGTCGGCGGCAACGGCGGCTTCCGGCCCCGGCACGCCGACCTCTTCGCCACCGACCTGTCGACGGAGGCGCTGGTCCGGCTCATCGACAGGTTCCTGATGTACTACATCCGCACCGCCGACCGGCTGCAACGCACCGCCGCCTGGATCGAGGCGATGGAGGGCGGGCTGGACCACCTCCGCGCGGTGATCGTGGACGACTCGCTCGGCCTGTGCGCCGAACTCGACGCCGCGATGGCCCGGCACGTCGACTCCTACTCCGACGAGTGGCGCGACGTGCTGGAGGACCCGGTCCGGCTGCGCCGGTTCGACTCCTTCGTCAACGCCCCCGGGGTGCCCGACCCGTCCATCACGTTCGCGCGCGAACGGGGCCAGCCGGTCCCGGTGGGTCGGGCACCGGCCGGCGAGGGCCGGCAGCCGGTCACGCTGGGCATGCCGGAGGTGCGGCGATGACCACCACGACGCCCCGACTGCCGGAGGTACGGCGATGACCATCACGATGCCCAGCCCGACGC
Organism: Micromonospora sp. NPDC049060; assembly: GCF_040649055.1. Taxonomy (NCBI): domain Bacteria; kingdom Bacillati; phylum Actinomycetota; class Actinomycetes; order Micromonosporales; family Micromonosporaceae; genus Micromonospora; species Micromonospora sp. NPDC049060. Next base: position 17,409 of record NZ_JBEZEV010000064.1, on the reverse strand, counting down.
GTACCTGGACGCCGGTCTGCCCGCTCGACCGGCTGGACCCCGACCGGGGCGTCGCCGCGCTCGTCGACGGCGTGCAGGTGGCCCTCTTCCGCACCGCCGACGGGCTGTTCGCCCTCGACAACCGCGACCCGGTCGCCGGGGCGTACGTGCTGTCGCGGGGGATCGTCGGCAGCCGGGGCGGGGTGCCGACGGTCGCCTCGCCCCTGCACAAGCAGGTGTACGACCTGCGCACCGGGGTCTGCCTGGACCTGCCCGGCGTCGCCGCGTCCCGGCACGACGTGCGCTGCCGGGACGGCCTGGTCGAGGTGCGGCTGCGACAGGAGGAGTGAATGCGCGACGAACTGGCGGGCTTCACCATCGGGGTGACCGCCGACCGCCGGCGGGACGAACTCGCCGCGCTGCTCCAGCGGCGCGGCGCCCGGGTGGTGATCGCCCCGGCCCTGCGGATCGTGCCGCTGGCCGACGACACCGACCTGCGGGAGGCCACCCGGGCCTGCCTGGACCGGCCACCGGACGTCCTGATGGCCAACACCGGCATCGGCATGCGCGGCTGGTTGGAGGCGGCCGAGGGCTGGGGGCTGGCCGAGCCGCTGCGCGCCGTGCTGGCGGACGCGTACGTGGTGGCCCGGGGACCCAAGGCGCGCGGGGCCATCCGGGCCGCCGGCCTGCACGACCAGTGGTCACCCGACTCGGAGAGCTGCGACGAGGTGATCGAGCACCTGTGCCGGCGCGGCGTGGCCGGGCAGGTCGTCGCCATGCAACTGCACGGCGAGCGGCAGCCCGAGTGCACGCTGGCGCTGGAGGCGGCCGGCGCCACCGTGATCGAGGTGCCCGTCTACCGCTGGGCGCCGCCGACCGACCCGGCCCCGCTGCACCGGCTGATCGACCTGGTCGCCGGCCGGCTGGTCGACGCGGTCACCTTCACCTCCGCCCCGGCGGCCGAGGCGCTGCTGCGCGCCGCCGGGGACCGCTCCGAGGCCGTGCTGGACGCGTTCCGGGGCGACGTGCTCGCCAGTTGCGTGGGCGCGGTCACCGCGGAGCCGCTGCTGCGGCGCGGGGTGCCGGTGAGCGCGCCGGCACGGGCCCGGCTGGGTGCCCTCGTGCGGACCATCGTCGACGAACTGCCGCGCCGGACGGTCACCCTGAAGGTGGCCGGTCACCTGCTCACGCTGCGCGGGCACGCCGCCGTGGTCGACGGCGAACTGCGTCCGCTCGCGCCGGCGCCGATGGCGGTGCTGCGGGCGCTGTGCGGCTCGCCGGGTCGGGTGCTGTCCCGGACCGCCCTGCTGCGTACGCTGCCGCGCGGCGCCGACGAGCACGCCGTGGAGATGGCGGTGGCCCGGCTGCGCGCCGGGTTGCGCGCGCCCCGGGTGGTGCAGACGGTCGTCAAGCGCGGCTACCGCCTCCGGGTCGACTGACGCGACCCGGAGGCGGGAGCCGTCCCGATCAGCCGACCGGTGCCGGGTAGCCCCGGCCGTGCTCGGCCTCGAGGCGGAGCATGGCGTGCTCCACGACGGTCACCAGCACCTGCTTGACCGCGTCCCGGTGCCGGGCGTCGGTCAGCACCAACGGCACGTCCGGCGAGATGGCCAGCGCCTCGCGGACCTCCTCCAGCTCGTACTGCGGCGCGCCGTCGAAACGGTTCAACGCCACGACGTACGGCAGCCGGCGGTTCTCGAAGTAGTCCAGCGGCGCGAAGGCGTCGGTGATCCGGCGGGTGTCCACCAGCACGGCCGCCCCCACGGCGCCCTTGATGATCTCGTCCCACATGAACCAGAACCGGGTCTGGCCGGGCGTGCCGAAGAGGTACAGGATCAGGTCCTCGGCCATGGTGATCCGGCCGAAGTCCATGGCGACCGTGGTGGTCTGCTTCCCCGGCACCTTGGACGGGTCGTCGATGCCGACACCGGCCGCGGTCATCACCGCCTCGGTTCTCAGCGGGGTGATCTCCGAGATCGCGCCGACCAGGGTCGTCTTGCCCACGCCGAAGCCACCCGCGACCACGATCTTCGCGGAGATGATTCCCCGGTTTCGGCGGGCCCCGGCGGGGTCATAGCCTGCGAAGTCCACTTAGCACCCTTCCAAGGATTTCCATCCGCTCCTCGAACCCCTCGGCGGGAGCGGCAGTGTGTAGCGTCAGCAGGCTCTCGGCCACCATGTCGGCGACCAGCACCCGGGTGACGCCCAGCGGCATCCGGGTGTACGCGGAGATCTCGGCCAGCGACTGCGCCCGGCCCTCACAAACGGTGGCGATGCGGTGCTTGTCGTGCCCCGCGAAGCGGGCCTCCGCAGCCTGGGTCGCGCTGGCCGTCAGGACCGCCTCCAGGGCGATGTCCATTCGGGCCTCGGTCCGGCCGCGGGTGACCGCGTACGGCCGTACCAGCGCACCACGTGGGTCCACGCGCCGTTGGTCCATCGACGATCACCTCCTCTCCCGGCCGGGCCCCTGGTCGGGCACCGGATCCTCTCGTTCCTGCGACGCACGGTCCGCGCGTCGCGCCCGCTAGGACCGCACCGCGTCCCGGGGCAGCGGCACCAGGGCCGCACCCACGCGCTCGACCAGCAGCGCCATCTCGTAACCCACCTGACCGACGTCGCAGCTGCGGGCCGCCAGCACGGCCATCGACGAGCCGTCGCTGATCGACATCAGGAACAGGTAGCCGCTGTCCATCTCGATGACCGTCTGGAGCACGCCGCCGGCGCTGAACATCCGGGCGGCGCCCTCGGTCAGGCTGACCACGCCCGAGGTGATCGCCGCGAGCTGGTCCGCCCGGTCCGCGGGCAGGTCCCGCGAGGAGGCGAGCAGCAGCCCGTCGGCGGACACCGCCACCACGTGGGCGATCCCCGCCACGCTGTCGGCGAAGTTGGTGAGCAACCAACTCATGTCCTGCATGGCCGCTGGCCTGTTCATCGACTCGTCTCCTTGGTCGAGGTGCTGTCCTGGTCCGTGCCGGCCGCCCGGCCGCGCTGCACGCCGCGGTGGTAGGCCGACAACAGGCCCCGAACTTCGTCCGGGGTACGCCGGCTGCGGTCGCGGCCGCTCCGGGGTTCGATCCCGCCGGGCACGAGCTGTGCCTGCGGCTGCCGCTTGGGCAGCCCCGAGCGGGTGGTGCCGGCGGTGGCGGGGGCCGCCGCCCGGCTGGCCCGGGACCAGCCCTCGTCTGCCGCCGTCCGCCAGGCGTCCGTGTCGGACGCGGGCGCCGCCGGGGGCGGGTCCGCGACCGGCGCGGCGGGGGGCGCCGCGGGAGGCGCGGCGGGGGGCGCCGCGGGAGGCGCGGCGGGGGGTGTGTCCGGCGTGGCGGGTCGCGCCGCGGCCGGCGGCGTGTACGCCGGCGGTGCCGGCTGCACGGGCAGCGGAGCGGTGTCGGTGCTGCCCGGCGTACGCGTGGGCAGTCGGGGCGCGCGGGGCTGCGCCGGTGCCGGCTGGGCGGCGGCCGGCGTCCCGGCGGCGGGTGCTGCGGCGCTGGGCGCCCCGGCGGCCTGCTGGGCCGCGGCCGACTGGCTGAAGTCGGGGCGGGTGAAGATGGCCGTGGCGTCGTTACCGTGCGACCGGAACCACACCGCCTCCATCTCCCGGAAGATCGGCGCCTCGGCCGGCAGTTCGGCGCGCGGGGTGATCGGCGCGGCGGGGGCGGGCGGGGCCGTGGCGGCCAGGCCGGCCCCGAGGCCGCGGCCGGCGCCCGGGTCGGTGCCGAAGCCGGTCTCCCGGGCGGAGCCGGCGAATCCCGCCGACAGCCCGGTGGCCGGCGAGCCGGCGATCGGGCCGACCGGCAGGGCCGGCGCACCCGGCGCTTGCGCGTCCCCGCCGGGGACGCGCTTGGGCAGCGCGTCGACCGTGGGGTACGCGACGGTCGGCGTACCGACCGAGGGGACTCCGCCGGCGAAGGCCGGCCGGGCCGGGGGTGCCGCCGGGGGCGGCGACGTCAGGCCGCCGGCCTGCACCGGAGCCGCGGTGTCCCGCGCCTGCTCCGGGGCCTGCCACGGCGTCGGGGCGGCGGACCGCCACTGGTCGGTGAGGGTGGCCGAGGCGGTACGCCCCGCGCCGGCCGGCTCGCCGAGGCCGGCCGGGGTGAGCGGGTTCTGCTCGACCGCGAGCGGCTGCCGGGGGCGGGTGATCTGCTGGTCCCGGCTGTGCACGGGCGGCAGCACCACCGTCGCGGCGGGGAGCGTCACCTGGGCGACGGTGCCGCCCTCCACGTTGCGGCGCAGCTCCACGCGGATGCTGTAGCGGGAGGCCAGCCGGCTGACCACGGCCAGACCCATCAGCCGGAACGCCGCGACGTCGACGCTCGGCGGGGCGGCCAGTCGCCGGTTGAGCGAGTCGAGCTGGTCGTCGGTCAGGCCGAGGCCCCGGTCCTCGACCTGGATCAGGACGTAGTCCCGGATCCGTCGGGCGTCGGCGACCACGGTGGTGGTCGGCGGCGAGAAGCGGGTGGCGTTGTCGAGCAGCTCGGCGACGAGCCGCACCACGTCGTTGACCGCGTGTGCCGCCACCGAGATGTCGGTGTCGACGGTGCCGAACTCGATCCGGTTGTAGAGCTCCACCTCGGACTGCGCGGCCCGCAGCACGTCCACCAGGAGGGCGTCGTCGCGGCGCGGCACGGCCGAGTCGGCGCCGGCCAGGACGAGCAGGTTCTCGTCGTTGCGGCGCATCCGGGTGGCGAGGTGGTCCAGCTCGAAGAGCTGCGCGAGCCGCTTCGGGTCCTCCTCGCCGCGCTCGATCGCGTCCAGCTCGCCGATCATGCGGTCGACCAGGGTCTGACTGCGGCGGGCCAGGTTGAGGAACATCGCCGAGACGCTGGTACGCAGCGCGGCCTGCTCGGCCGCCACCCGGACCGCCTCGCGGTGTACGACGTTGAAGGCGAGCGCGACCTGGCCCACCTCGTCGCGGTTGTTGAGCTGGATCGGGTCGCGTACCTGCCGGACGATCTCCTCGACGCCGCCGTCGCCGACGTTGCCGACGTTCTGCAGCCGCTTGACCGCGTCCGGCAGGTCGTGGTTCGCCACCGAGAGGGCGCCCTCCCGCAGCCGGCGCAGCGAGTGGTTGAGCGAGCGGGCCAGCACCACGGCGAGGGTCACGGCGACGATGAGGGTGAGCAGCACCAGCCCGGTCTCGATGAAGGCCTGCCGGATGACGTCCGAGCGGGCCTGGTCGGCCTGGCTGAGCAGCCGCTCCTGGAGCCGGATCTCGGCCCACCGCATGAGGTCGTTGACCGCGCCGATGGCGGCGGTGGCGTCCTGGGCGGTCACCGGCGCGGCCTGCCCGACCGAGCGGGTGATGTCGGCGGCCACCCGGTCGGCGAGGGTCACCGCGTCGCCGGAGACCGTGCTGTCGACGAGGGCACGCTGGGTCGGGTCGGCGGCCAGGGAGAAGGCGACCAGCGCCTCCTGCTGGCTGGTCAGCGTGGCCACGAAGGAGGAGAACTGCTCCTCGTCGAGCTGGCGGGAGAGGAGGGCGGTGTAGACGACCGCCTGTTCCTCGGCGACGGCCGCCTTGGCGCGGGCGAACGCGGCGACCGCGCGCCGGGCGTCCGCGAGCCGCTCGTCACCGGGCAGCTGGGCCAGCCCGTCGCCGTACGCGACCAGGTCCGTGATGATGATCCCGTAGCGCAGCGCCGCCTCGGCGACCGCCATCTGCTGGCGGTCCAGCACCTCCTGCCGGGTGCTGGCGAGCGTCTCCAGGTGCTCGTCGATGGTCGCCAGCCGCTCCCGTACGGCGGCCGGCACCTGGTCGACCCGTCCGCGCTCCGCCCGGTACGCCGCGACCCGCTCGTCGGTGCTGCGCACCCGCAGGTTGTAGGCGTCGGCCTTCTGCTGCGGCGTCGACAGGAAGGCGGCAGCGGCCATCCGCTCGGCGTGCAGGTCCTGCGTCAGCGCGGAGACGTCGATGGAGAGCGCCGTCAGTGCCCGGGCCTGGTTGGCGTCGAAGGTGTTCTCACCGACGGCGACGAGTCGGACCGTGGCCAACGCGAGCACCGCGGCGACCGGCACGACCAGGATCAGGGCGAGCTTGGAGCGGATCCGCACGTCGCGGAGCCGGGGCAGCCGACGCCGCTTGGGCTGTTCGGTGTCGCCACTCGCGGGCAGGGTCGTCGGTCCGGTGCTCACGACATCGCCTCCGTCGTTTCTTCCACGCCTGCCCCGCCGACTCGCGCCCGGTGCAGCGGACTGCGCCACACGCGGCACGGCCGCGATTTCATCAGAACTGATCCTGTTTGGGAAGTCGCGACGGGGTAGGAAACGGTCTGAGGGCTCGCATCCCGTGATCCGGTCAACTAATACCTTCAATTCTCCATGCCCGTGAACAGGGCATGTAACTCCAGAGTGGTCATCCGTGTCGTATTAGTAAGCGCTTGCAAACTTCCCGTTGCCCCACCATGTGGGATACGTGTCCCGAAACGCATCCGAGGCTCCGCTTGACCGCGGGGCCCGGCGTTGGCAAGGTTTTGCAGGCTTCGCGCACACCGTACGGCAGACCGATCCCGTTCCTCTACTGAGGACGGACAACCCGGCGGTGACCGGGTACCGCCCGGGCCGCATCTGGAGGACTGAGTTGAGCCCCATCCGCTCCGCGACCGCCGCGGCGCTCGCATCGGCCGTGCTGGCCACCACGCTCACCGGCTGCCAGTTCGGGGCGGACGAGCAGGACACGAGTCCCATCGTCATCGCCGCGGACCTCGAGCTCTCCGGCGCTGCCGCGCCCGTCGGCAAGGCGTACCAGCGGGCGCTGGAACTGAAGGTCGAGCAGCTGAACTCCTCCGGCGCGCTCAACGGCCGGAAGGTCGAGCTGCGGGTGAAGGACAACCGGTCGGACGCGAGCGAGTCGCTGCGCAACATCGGTGACTTCAGCGCTGATTCCCAAGTCAGCGCCATCATCATGGGCGGCTGCAACGAATGCGCCGTCGGCGCCGTCCGCACCATCAACGAGAAGCGAATTCCCACCATTGCGCTCGCCGCCTCCAGCGCCGTCTCCACCCCGGTCGCCGAACGGCGGTACGTGTTCAAGCTTTCCCCGAACGCGGCCGACAGCGCCGCCGCCCTCGCCGGCGAGATGCGCCTCAAGGGCGTCCGCAAGGCGGCCGTGCTGCACAGCGACGACGCCTACGGCCGCGAGGGGTTGACCGCGCTGCGCGCCGAGTTCGCGAAGGCCGGCGTCAAGCTGCTGCGCGAGGAGGCCGTGCGCACCACCGCCACCGACGTCGCCAAGCCGGTCAAGGACCTGATCGACAAGAAGCCGGACGCGCTGGTCGTCTGGACCCCGGCGGAGCAGGCGACGCTGGCCGCCACCGCCGCCCAGCAGGCCAAGTTCAAGGGCGAACTCTTCTTCGACGCGACGGCGGCCGGCGACCTCTTCCTCGGCGCCGCGTCCGCGGCGACCGAACGCACCACGCTGGTCTTCACCCAGACCATGGTGATCGACGACGTCATCGCCACCACCCCGGCCAAGGCGGCCCGCCGCCAGTGGTTCCAGGACTACACCGCCCGCTTCGGCGGCTACAACGGATCCTCCTCGTTCGCGGCCGACGCGGTGCAGCTCATCGCCGACGCCGAACTCCGCTCGGGCGGCGAGCCCGGCGAGGTCGACCGCGACGGCGTCCGCAACGTGCTGGAGACGACCCAGTTGGACGGTCTCTCCGGGCCGATCCGGATGACCCCCGACAACCACTCCGGCCTGATGCCGCAGGCCCTCACCACCCTGGTCGCGCGCAACGGGCGCTGGCGCCTCGCGGGCTGACCGGCCGGTCGGTGGTGGACGGGATCCGACGCACGGGACCGCGTCGGACCAGCGCGTCGGTGTGGCCCGCCGTACCCCGGCGGGCCACACCATCGACCGTTGCGACGGGTCAGCGGGCCGACGTGGTGGCGCGGACCCACGGCAGGGCGAGCCGCTCGACCAGGGACAGTGCGCTGTAGAGCAGGATGCTCATCAGCGCGATCAGCACGATCGCCGCCCAGGCGGTCGCGGTGTCCCCCACGCCGTTGTACTGCAGGATCTGGTAGCCCAGCCCCGGCTTGTCGGAGTAGAACTCGCCGATCACCGCGCCGATCGCGGCCAGCGGCATCGCCACCTTGAGCCCCACGAAGATCTGCGGCAGCGCGGCGGGGAAGCGCACCTTGCGGAACGCCTGCCACCACGAGGCGTTCAGCGACCGGGCCAGCTCGGCCAGGTCGTTGGGGGTGGTGGTGAGACCGGTCGCCGTGGAGAGCACGACCGGGAAGAAGCAGAGCAGGAACACCATGGTCAGGATCGGCTTCGTACCCCAGCCGACCGAGACCACCAGCAGCGGCCCGAGGGCGATCTTCGGCACCGCGTTGACCGCCACCAGCAGCGGCGCGAACATCCGCTCGACGCGGCGGGATCCGGCCAGGGCCATCCCGATCAGCACCCCGGCCACCGCCGACAGCAGGAAGCCGACCACCGTCATCGTGGTGGTGACGCCCAGCGCCGGCATCAGCACGTCGGCGCCCGCGACCAGCGCCTTCCACACCGCCTGCGGCGGGGGCAGCGACACCGGGTGCACCAGTTGCAGGCCCGACGTGACCAGCCACCAGGCGGCCAGCGTGATCACCGCGCCGAGCAGCGGCAGCCCGACGGCCCCCGGGCGTACGCCGGAGCGGCGCGGGGCCGCGGGCCGGGGCGCGGGCTCCGTCCCGGTGCGGACGGACCGGGTACCGGTCGTCTCCGTCACGGATTCTCCTCTCCTGCCGGCCGGGCCGGCACGCGACGGGGGGTGCGGTCCACCGGGTCGCCCCGGTCGACCGCACCCCCGTGCCACGGTGGGCGGCTGTCAGGCCTTCGGCGCGAGGCTGAAGTCGATGATCTGGTCGGGGGTGATGTTCTGCTTGAGCGCGCCGGCGCCCTGCAGGATCGCGATGCTCTTGGCGACCCGGCCGCTGTCCAGGGTGCCGAGCTGGGTGCCGGAGTTGTTGGAGCGCACGTAGCCGGCCATGAGCTGGAGCTCGGCGGCGGCCGCGGCGGGGTTGGCGGCGTCGACGTTCTTCTTCAGCAGCTCGCCCGCCTCCTGCGGGTTGGTCAGCGCGTAGTCCAGGCCCTTCAACAAGGCCCCGGTGAACCGCTTGACCATCTCCGGCTTCTCCTTGGCGATCTTGGAGGAGGTGATCAGCACGTTGCCGTAGAGGTCCTGCATCACGTTGCTGTAGGGCAGCATGACGGCCTTCTGCTTGGTCACCGTCTCGATCGTGGGCTGGCCGACGACGAACTGGCCGATGCCGTCCACCGTGCCGGAGCCGAGCATGCCCATCAGGGCCTGCGCCTGGCCGGGCACCCAGGTCACCTTGCTGGCGTCCACGCCGGCCATCCGGGCGTACGTCGGGAAGAGGTTTCGTACGACGGAGCCCTCGGTGTCGGCGAGCTTCTTGCCCTCCAGGTCCTTGGGCGACGCGATGCCCTTGCCCTCGACGGTGGCGATGGCGGCCATGGTGCGCTGCTGGATCGCCGCGACCGCGACGAAGTCCTTGACCTGGCCGCCACCGAGCTGGAGCAGACCGCCGGTGAGGTCGATCGGGCCGAACTGGGCCTGCCCGCCGACGACCTGCTGGATCACCGCGCCTGTGCCCTGACCCGGCTTGATGTCGACGTCGAACCCGGCCTCCTTGAAGAAGCCCTTCTCCTTAGCGACCCAGGCGTAGGAGTCACGGCCGAAGTTGCCGAACGAGGTGAGGTAGGTCACCTTCTCCAACGCCGCGCCGTTGCCGCCCTTGGCGTCGGCGCCGGAGTCCGAGTCGCCGCTGCACCCGGAGACCAGGGCGAGGGCGGTGGCCAGCGCAGCGGCAGCGACCGTACGGGTCAGCCTTCTCATCAGTGCACCATGTCCTTTCCGACCGGAGCGGCACGCCGCCGCCGGAGGGGGTTGTCTGGCGGGCCGGCCGAGGGGTTGGGCCGGCAAACCGTCGTGAGGGGACTCTTAGCTGGCACAGCGTACGAGAAACCGGCCCTGACAATGCCCGGCGTATGGGTTTCGTTACGGAAAAATCCTCGCTTCCACCCCGGACGTCGTCTCGTCCACACCGGGCGGTTACCCTGGGCCGCGATCGCTGATCGCCGACTCAGGAGGTCCGCCGGAGATGATCAAGCTTTCCGGGGTGTCCCGCACCTTCGACGGCCGCAGCGGCCGGGTCGAGGCGCTGCGCGGCATCGACCTCGACGTGGCGGCGGGCGAGTTCGTCGCCATACTCGGCCGTTCCGGTTGCGGCAAGTCCACGATGCTGCGTCTGATCGCCGGCCTGCTCCCGGTCAGCGAGGGCGGGATCACCGTGGCCGGTGCGCCGATCACCAAGCCCCGCCCGGACATCGCGATGCTCTTCCAGCGGCCGGCCCTGCTCCCCTGGCGCACCGTCCTGGACAACGTCCTGCTCCCGGTCGAGATGTTCGGCTGGAAGCGGGCCAAGCACCGCGACCGGGCCCGGCAACTGCTGGAACTCGCCGGGCTCGGCGGCTTCGAGAAGCGGCTGCCGCACGAACTCTCCGGCGGCATGCAGCAGCGGGTCTCGCTGTGCCGGTCGCTGATCGGCGAGCCCCGGGTGATGCTGATGGACGAGCCGTTCTCCGCGCTCGACGCGCTCACCCGCGAGGAACTCTCCGGCGAGTTGCAGCGCGTGCACATGACGTCCGGGGCCACCGTCGTCTTCGTCACCCACTCGATCGACGAGGCGGTGCTGCTGGCCGACCGGGTGGTCGTACTCAGCCCCCGCCCCGGCCGGATCCGCAAGGTGGTCGACGTGAACATCCCGCGACCGCGCACCCTCGGCCGCAACGCGCACCTGGCGGACGTCGCCCGGGTCAGCGCCGACCTGCACGAACTCCTCATGGAGCGGGATCTGCCGGTGACAGCCGGCGCGGAAACACGATGAGCATGCGGGTCACCGTCTTCACCGAGCCGCACCGGGGCGCCAGCTACGACGACCAGCTCCGCTTCGCCCGGCTGGCCGAGGACGGCGGCTTCGAGGGCTTCCTCCGCGCCGACCACTACCAGGCGATGGGTGACGAGCCCGCGCCGCCCGGCCCGACCGACGCCTGGCTGACACTGGCCGCGCTGGCCCGCGAGACCAGCCGGATCCGGCTCGGCACACTGGTCACCTCCGCCACCTTCCGACTGCCCGGCCCGCTGGCCGTGATGGTGGCCCAGGTGGACCAGATGAGCGGCGGCCGGGTCGACCTCGGCATCGGCGCCGGCTGGTACGAACGCGAGCACACCTCCTACGGCATCCCGTTCCCCGGCGTCGGCGAGCGCTTCGACCGGCTGACCGAGCAGTTGGAGATCATCACCGGGCTGTGGCGGACGCCCCCGGGCGAGACGTACAGCTTCACCGGCGACCACTACCGACTGGTGGACGCGCCCGCCCTGCCGAAGCCGGTGCAGGTGCCCGGCCCACCGGTCATCGTGGGCGGACGCGGCCCGAAACGCACCCCCGACCTCGCCGCCCGGTACGCCGACGAGTTCAACATGCCGTTCAAGACGGTCGCGGAGACCGCCGCCGCGTACGAGCGGGTACGGGAGGCCTGCGACCGGGCCGGCCGGGCCGAGTCGGAACGCGGCCCGCTCACCCTCTCCGCCGGCATCGTCGTGGCGATCGGCCGCACCGACGCCGAGGCGCAGCGCCGCGCCGCCCCGCTGCACGTCACGAGCGCGCTGCCGCCGGAGGACGCGGTGGTCGGCTCGCCCGCGCAGCTCGTCGACCGGATCGGCGAGTTCGCCGCCGTCGGCGCCACCCGGGTGCACCTGCGCCTGATCGACTTCGCCGACCTCGACCACCTGGAGCTCATCGCCGCCGAGGTGCTCCCCCGACTGGACGGAACCCGATGACCGACGCACACCTCGAACTCGGCCCGGTGGGCCAGGAGATCGTGTACGAGAACGACCGCGTCCGCGTCTGGCACATCCGGCTGGAGCCGGGCGAACGGCAGCCGCTGCACCGGCACGACCACCCGTACCTCGTGGTGGCGATCCAGGGCGCGAAGAACGTCGTACAGACGATCGACGGCACCCTCATCGACGCCGACGAGCCGACCGGCGGGGTGGTCTACCGGGATCCGGGCGCCGTGCACATGCTGACCAACGTGGGCGACACGACGTACCTGGCCCGGCTGGTCGAACTGAAGTAACCGCCGGCCGGCGGGTCGCCCCCCGCTCGCGGCGCGCCGGTGGCGGCCTGGTCAACAGGTGCGTAACGTGCCGGACATGGCCTTTCGGACCTGGGGCAGACTGCTGCTCACCGCGCTCGGGGTGAGCCTGCTGGCCGGGGCCGGTCAGCTCGGCATCGCCTTCGGCTTCGGCATCGTCCGGCTCTCCGGCACCTTCACCGGCGCCACCGTCAACCAGTGGCCGGCCCAGCTCGTCTGGGCGGGCTGGTTCGCGGCGAACGCCGCCGTGGTGGGCGCGGTGCTCACCGAGCGCCTGGCCCGCAGGGACGGTGGGCTGGCCGGCACCGGGCGCCTGCTCGCCGTCGCCGGCGCCGCCGCGCTGGGCGCCACCGTCGTCGCGCCGCTCTGCATGCAGCCGGCCCGGGCGGCCGAACTCGTCTCGATGGACCCGGTCTGGGCCGTCGGCATCTGCGCGGTCCTCGGTGCGCTGGTGGGTGCGGGCGCCGCCGTCGCCGTCCTGCTCCAGCCGCCGGTGGGATGGAACGTGGCGGCGATCGCGGGCGCGGTCTGGCTGCTGGCCCTGGTCTCGGTGGCCCCGTCGCTGGTCTCGACCGGCCCGCTGGACACCGTACGACTGGGGGTGCTGGAGCCGGCGTCGCTCGACGCCGGCGCGGTGCAGAGGCTGGCCCTGGTGGTCCTGCCGCTGGTGGCGCTGCTGGCCGGCGCGGCGACCGGCGGGCTGGCCCGGTGGCGGGGCCACCCGCCGCTGGTCAGCGGCGCGACGGGGGTGGCGGGACCGGCGCTGGTCGCGTTCGCCTACCTGACCGCCGGTCCGGGCGACACCGCCGACCGCTACCAACTCACGCCGTACTACGCGGCGCTGCTCGCGGTGGCCGTCGGCGCGCTCGGGTCGGCCGCGGCCGCGCTGCTGCGCTGGCCGCTCGTCACGCGCACCGCCCCCACCGGGGCCATCGAGCCGACCGACATCCTCCGGCCGCTGCCCACCGGTCCGGCCCTGCCGCATACCCAGGCGCCCACCAACAGCGACGAGCCGGAGACGGTCGACCTGGCCGGCGGCAGCCTGGTCGTCGCCGACCAGGCCGGCGGCGGTACGGGCTCCGGCGCGGTCACCGCCGCCACCGGCGACGGCCCGGTGCCCCGGGCGGTGCCCCCGCACTGGGACTGGCCCGCCGACGGAGGAACCGTCCCGGCCGCACCGGTGACACCGGCTGCCCCGGTCGCGCCGCTGGCATCGAGCGTCCCAGCAACCCCGATCGTCCCGGCCGCACTGGTCACCGACGAGGCGCCGCCGGCCGGGAAGACGACGCCCGACGCGCAGCCCGCCGGGGAGATGACGGCCGCCGCACGGTCGACCGGAGGGGCGACGACTGCGGCTCAGCCGGTCGGGGTTGCGGCGCCCGCAGGACAGCCGGCCGGAGCAGCGACTCCCGCAGGACAGCCGGCAGAGGGACCAGCACAGCCGGCCGAGGGACCCGCACCCGCAGGGCAGCCGGCGGAGGCGGTCGCCGGCCAGCGGGTCGCCCCGAACGCGCCCAAGCCCCGCCGCACCCGTAAGCCCCGCTCGACGCGCCAGCCCGCCGCCCCGGCGGCACCGGAGGGTGCTGGCCCGGGACCCGTCGCCACGGGCGCCCCCGAGACCGGCGCCACCGCGCCCGGCGCGGCGATGTCGTCGCCATCCCCGGACGCCTCCGCCGCGCCCAGCACTACCGCACCCGGCACGACGACCAGCCCCCAGCCCGGTGCCCCGGCCGGCACCGGGCCCGACACCGCGACCGACACCGCGACCGGCCCCGCGACCGGCCCCGCGACCGACACCGCGACCGGCCCCGCGCCCGACAACACGGCCGGGTCCGAGCCCGGCACCACCATCGGGTCCGAGTCCGGCACCACGACCGAGGCCAGGTCCGGCACCACGACCGGGTTCGGGTCCGGCACTACGACCGGGTCCGGGTCCGGGTCCGGCACCACGGCCGGGGCCGAGCCCAGCAGCACGACCGGTCCCGAGTTCGGTGCCGCGGCCGACGCCGCGCCCGGCAGCACTGCCGCCGCGGGTTCCGGCGTACCGGGGCCGGACGACAGCGGCCCTCGCGCGGTGCCGCTCTTCGCGGCGGACGGCGAGGCGGCTTCCGGCCGGGCCGTCGAGCCGGACGCCGGCACCGCGCCCCCGCCCGCCCCGGCCTGGCCCGTCTCGCCCCGGCCTCGGGCCGACGGCGCCGCCGAGGCGGCACAGCCGGCCACAGAACCCGCCCCCGATTCGACGCCCCGGCCCCGCCACCGGGCCCCGATGCCCGACCTGGCCCGGGCCGCGAACTGGGAGGCGCTCGCCACCGCACGCCGGGGCGGTCCTGTCCCGGCGCCCGTCGACGCCGCGCCGGAGAACGGCATCCCCACCGCCCGGACGGAGGCGCCAGCGCCCGGCTCCCCGGCTCCCGCCGAGGCCGAGCAGCCCACCGAACGGGGCCGGGGCCGGCTGGGTCTGTTCCGCCGCAACCGGCCCCGGGCCGAGGACGCCCCGGCCGACCGGGGGCCCGAGCCGCTGGCGGCGCAGGACGAGGAGTACGTGGACTGGGTCACCGGCCTCAGCAAGCCGGTCCCCGACAACGAACCCGAGCAGGAGAGCGGTCGGCGGTCGTTGCGCTCCACCGGTCGCCACCACCGCGACTGACCGACCCGGCGACCCCCGCCCCGCCCGGGGTGACGCCCGCCCCTTCTGTCGAACGGCGGCGGGGACGGGCGTCGTCGTCGGACGCGCGGTCGCGCCGCTCAGGCGAGCGGCAGGTAGACCCGGCCGCCGGAGGAGAGGAACTCCTCCGACTTGTCCTGCATGCCGCGCGCCGCGTACTCCTTCAGCTCCTGGGTGATCTTCATTGAGCAGAACTTCGGGCCGCACATCGAGCAGAAGTGGGCGGTCTTCGCCGGCTCCGCCGGCAGGGTCGCGTCGTGGTACGAGCGCGCGGTCTCCGGGTCCAGCGACAGGTTGAACTGGTCCTCCCAGCGGAACTCGAACCGCGCCCTGGAGAGCGCGTCGTCCCACGCCTGCGCGCCCGGGTGCCCCTTGGCCAGGTCGGCCGCGTGCGCCGCGATCTTGTACGCGATCACGCCGGCCTTCACGTCGTCGCGGTCCGGCAGCCCCAGGTGCTCCTTCGGGGTCACATAGCAGAGCATCGCGGTGCCGAACATGCCGATCATCGCCGCGCCGATCGCCGACGTGATGTGGTCGTACGCGGGGGCGATGTCGGTGGTCAGCGGGCCGAGGGTGTAGAACGGCGCCTCGTGGCACCACTCCTGCTGGAGGTCCACGTTCTCCTTGATCTTGTGCATCGGCACGTGGCCGGGGCCCTCGATCATCACCTGCACGTCGTGTTCCCAGGCGATCTTCGTCAGCTCGCCCAGGGTGCGCAGCTCGGCGAACTGCGCCTCGTCGTTGGCGTCCGCGATCGAGCCGGGGCGCAGCCCGTCGCCGAGCGAGAACGTCACGTCGTAGCGCGCGAGCAGCGCACACAGCTCGGCGAAGTTCGTGTAGAGGAAGTTCTCCTCGTGGTGTGCCAGGCACCAGGCCGCCATGATCGAGCCGCCCCGCGACACGATCCCGGTCACCCGGTCCACCGCCAGCGGCACGTACGGCAGCAGCACCCCGGCGTGCACCGTCATGTAGTCGACGCCCTGCTCGGCCTGCTCGACAACGGTCTCCCGGAACACCTCCCAGCTCAGCTTCACCGGATCGCCGCCGACCTTCTCCAGCGCCTGGTAGATCGGCACGGTCCCGATCGGCACCGGCGAGTTGCGCACGATCGCCTCGCGGGTCTCGTGGATCCGCTTACCCGTCGACAGGTCCATCACGGTGTCCGCGCCCCACCGGGTCGCCCAGGTCAGCTTCTCCACCTCCTCCGCCACCGAGGAGGAGACCGCCGAGGTACCGATGTTGGCGTTCACCTTCACCAGGAACGCCTTGCCGATGATGGCCGGCTCGCACTCGGGATGGTTGACGTTGAGCGGCAGCACGGCCCGCCCGGCGGCGATCTCGTCCCGGACGAACTCCGGCGCCATCCCCTCCCGCACCGCCACGAACTCCATCTCCGGCGTCACCACGCCCGCCCGCGCGTACGCGAGCTGGGTGGGGCGGCGGCCGTCCGCGCCCGCGAGCGGGGTGCCCGCGCCCCGCACCGGTGCGACGTCGCCGCGCTCGGCGATCCATGCCGCACGCAGCGGCGGCAGCCCGACCTCCGGATCGGAGCCGGGGCCGGAGGTGTCGTAGAGCCGCAGCGGCGGGTTGTCACCGGCCAGCTCCACCTCGGCGAACGGCACCCGCACGTCCGGTCGGGACCCCTCCACGTACACCTTGCGACGTGCCTGCATGACAGCCTCCCTGGTGATCAAGCGGACCAGCCGAAGTGGTCCAGCGGGCCGCGTCCCGCGCCCAGCTCCCAGTGCCGCGCGCCGGTCAGCGCGCGGAGGACGTACTCCTTGGCGGCGGCGACCGCCGTCGGCACCTCGTCGCCGAGCGCCAGCCGGACCGCGATCGCGGCCGAGAACGAGCACCCGGTGCCGTGGTTGTGCCGGGTGTCGACCCGCGGCGCGCGCAGCAGGGTGGTGACGCCGCCGCCGTGCAGCACGTCGACCGCCTCACCGTCGGCGTCCACGTCGCCGCCGGTCACCACCACGTGCGCCGGCCCTCCGGCCGCCAGGGCCTCGGCGGCGGCCACCATCTCCTCGACCGTGGTCACCGGGCGTCCGGTGATGGCCGCGGCCTCCGCGCAGTTCGGCGTCGCCACCTGCGCGTACGGCAACAGCCGCTCCACGGCGGCGACCACGCCCAGCCGGTGCCCGCTGGTGGCGACGAGCACCGGGTCGACGACGAGGTGCGGCAGCCGGCCGTCCCTGGCGGCGTCCGCCACCGCGTCGGCGACCGCCGGGGTGCCGAGCACCCCCGTCTTCACGGCGCGGACGGTGAAGTCGGCGAGCACGCTGTCGAGCTGCTCGGTGACGGTGCGCGGCGGCAGGGGCAGCACGGCGTCGACGCCCCTCGTGTTCTGCGCGGTGACCGCGGTGAGCACGCTGGTGCCGTACGCGCCGAGGGCCGCGAAGACCTTCAGGTCGGCCTGGATGCCGGCACCGGCGCCGGAGTCGGAGCCGGCGATGGTGAGCACGGTCGTCGGGGTCATCGTTCCTCTTCCGTGATGGCGTACGGGATCTCGCGCCGGGCCTGCGTGGTCGTCGCGGTTGAGGGCTGCGGCCGACCGTGCCCACTCCGGGCGGTCGCGCCGAGCGCGGCGAGCCGCTGCACC
>NZ_JBEZEV010000063.1:0-39452 GCF_040649055.1 Micromonospora sp. NPDC049060 | reverse complement strand
AACTCTCGGGGGTAGGGCTTGGGCACAGCGACATCCTTCCAGCCCGCCCACAGGGCAAGCCATCTCAGATGTCACCTATCGGTGCAGCAGACCCGCTTGGCGGATCGGTGCTTGGCTACCTTGCCCACGTTTTCAGGACAGGCACGACCCGCAACGCCGGCGTTGCTCTCGGCGTAGCGCTCGGGCTGCTTGTCGGGGAGGCGGCCTACACCGTCCTCTACATCGCGTTCGCCTGGGTCGGTCCCATGGATTCCTTCGTCTGGACGAGGCTGGGGACGGCAGCGGTGCAACTTCTCCTTGCGGCAGCAGCCGCGCTCGTTGCGTTACGGCTCCGTCGGCCACCGATCTCACTGCGGGTCTTCTTGATGGCCGCCGCGGTGTCGACGGTGGCGAGCATCGCGAGTTGGCATTTCATCGAGTCGGTTCGGATGACGCTGTAGCCACGAGCGGCGTCCTCGGGGCAAGGTTCCATCCAAGGGGCAGATGGTGGGTGGCCCTCCCCCGGACGGGCGATTGGAAGGCAGAAACGGCAGCTCAGTTACTTTGCCCCAGCCAAGATCACGGACGCCCCTGTAAATCTGTCGCGAGGGCTACAGAGGTTCGAATCCGCTACCCGCCAAGCAGGAGTACGGGCGGCCCCAGGGAACTGCGAAACGCACTCCGGGGCCGTTCTCGTTCAGGCCGGCGGAGTCCAACCTGATCAGGCTCTCCGCAGGAACGGCGGGAACAGGCGATCTTGGCAGAGGGCTGCGATAGACGCTCTCTCGCCCGCAACCACCGGCCGATGCCGTCAGTGGGGTTACGCCTGCTAGGGCAATCGCGCCCACCCTCTGAATCGAGGGCGGGCGCGGATTCGTAGCGGTCAGCAGCAGTTTCCCTGCGCTCCGGCGGCGGCCGCTTCCCTGTCGTTGGCGGGGGTGCAGCACGCGCTTTCGGTGACCTTGTCCAGTTGGTCGGAGTCGGCCTTGACGGTGTAGACCTCCCAGGGCTCGTTGCCGGGGCCGCGTACCCAGACCTTGTCCTGGAGGGCGTAGCAGCATTCGGTGCTGTTCTCCTCCAGGGTGATCAGGCCGGAGTCGGTGAGGCGCCTGGTGGCGGCGTCGACCTCGTCGGTGCTGAACACCTCGACGCCCAGGTGGTCCATCACGGTGGGCTGCTCGGCTTCGCCCTCCAGGAGCACGAGCTTCAGCGGCGGGTTCTCGATGGCGAAGTTGGCGTAGCCAGGGCGACGTTTGGCCGGCTCGGTGTCGAACAGCTTCGAGTAGAAGGCGATGGAGCCTTCGAGGTCGGATACACGCAGGGCGAGCTGGACGCGGGACATGGTTCCCCTCCTGACGGATTCAGTGGATGTGGCTGGTGAGAGCGGTGGTGCGGGTGCGCTCGTAACGGGCGTCGGCGCGGCAGTCCGCAGTGCAGACCTGCCCGCACGGCTCGCAGAGCGTCACGCCGCGAACGTGGGTGTGGCGACGACGGGAGAACAACTTGAGCATCACTTCGCCCTTGCCTAGATGTTTTTCGAAGCAGGGCCTACGTTGCACCGTGTTTCGAGATCTGTCAACCTAGAGGTATGTCGAAACAATCGCTGCCGGTGGTGGACCTCCAGGCCGTGGCCTGCTGCTCCCCTATCGCGGTCCGCCCGCTGGAGGCCGAGCAGGCGGCGTTGGTCGCGCCGATGTTCAAGGCGTTGGGCGACCCGATCCGGCTGCGGCTGATGTCGATGATCGCCTCCGTGCCGGAGATCTGCGTCTGCGACCTGACCCCGGCGTTCGACCTGTCCGGGCCGACCATCTCCCACCACCTCAAGGTGCTGCGCGAGGCCGGCCTGGTCGACTCCGACCGTCGCGGCACCTGGGTGTGGTACCGGGCCCGCCCGGAAGCGTTTCGGCAGCTCGGCGCGCTGCTGGACCTCCCCGCCGGGTCCGCGCAGGCCACCGCGTGACCCGCACCCTGGCCCGCCGGGCATCGGCTGAGTTCACGGGTACGGCCCTGCTGGTCGCCGCCGTCGTCGGCTCCGGAATCGCCGCCTCCCGGCTCTCTCCGAACGACGTCGGGCTCCAACTCCTGGAGAACGCGATCGCCACCGCCCTCGCCCTGGGCGCGCTGATCCTCATGTTCGGGCCGGTGTCCGGGGCGCACTTCAACCCGGTCGTCTCCGCCGTCGACTGGTGGCTCGGCCGCCGCGCCGGCACCGGCCTGACCGCCCGAGACCTCGCCGCCTACGCCGCCGCCCAGACCGGCGGAGCCATCACCGGGGCGGTGCTGGCTGGCCTGATGTTCGACCTGCCAGCCGTGGTCTGGTCGCGTACCGAGCGGACCGGGGGAAACCTGTGGCTGGCCGAGGTGGTCGCCACCGCGGGTCTCGTCGTCCTGGTCTTCGCTCTCGCCCACTCCGGCCGTACGACTGTGGCCCCTGCCGCCGTGGGCGCCTACATCGGCGCGGCCTACTGGTTCACCTCGTCGACCTCGTTCGCCAACCCCGCTGTCACCATCGGTCGCGCGTTCACCGACACCTTCGCCGGCATCGCCCCGGCGTCGGTGCCCGGCTTCGTCGCCGCCCAGCTCGTCGGCGGCCTGGTCGCCGTCGCCGCCCTCGCCGCCTGGTATCCCCACGCCGCCGACTCCGCCGACGCCGTCGTCGTGCCGCACCTCGCCCGGGAGAGCCGATGACCGCCCCCGCCGCCGGCATCACCATCGCCGCCATGGGCGACCAGCACGCCGACGCCGTACTGGACATCTACCGGCTCGGCATCGCCACCGGCAACGCCACCTTCGAGACCGAGCCGCCCACCTGGGAGCAGTTCACCGCCAGCCGGCTGCCCGGTCACCGCTGGGTGGCCGTCGACCCCACCGGCCGGGTCCTCGGCTGGGTCGCCTGCTCCGGCGTCTCCGACCGGTGCGTCTACGCCGGGGTCGTCGAGCACTCCGTCTACGTCCACCCCGACGCCCGCGGCCAGGGAGTCGGCCGCCTCCTGCTCGACGCCCTGATCGCCTCCACCGAGCAGGCCGGCATCTGGACCATCCAATCCGGCGTCTTTCCCGAGAACACCGCCAGCCTCGCCCTGCACACCGCCTGCGGCTTCCGCACCGTGGGCACCCGCGAACGCGTCGGCCGCCACCACGGCACCTGGCGTGACGTGACCCTCATCGAACGCCGCAGCCCGATCTTCACCTGACAGGAAGAACATCACCGATGAGCGACAAGCCCAGCGTCCTGTTCGTCTGCGTCCACAACGCCGGCCGCTCCCAGATGGCCGCCGCCTGGCTGCGCCACCTCGCCGGAGACACCATCGAGGTCCGCTCCGCCGGCAGCGCACCCGCCGACCAGATCAACCCCGTCGCCGTCGACGCCATGCGGGAGGTCGGCATCGACATCGTCGACCAGACCCCGGCCAAACTCACCTGGGACGCGGCCGAAGCCAGCGACGTCATCATCACCATGGGCTGCGGCGACGCCTGCCCCGTCTTCCCCGGCAAGCGCTACGAGGACTGGAAGCTCACCGACCCCGCCGGCCAACCCCTCGACATCGTCCGCCAGGTCCGCGACGACATCAGGACCCGGGTTACGCAGCTGCTGGTCAGCATCGAGCAACACGGCTAGCACTCCGCCCGCTGCCTTCCCACCTGCTTCCTGCCGCCGTCCCGATGGTCCCGCCCGAGTCCGTGGCGAAGCTTTTGTCGGTCCCTCGTCTCAGCCCTGGCGCGCTGGCACAGAACGAGTATGGTGGTCGATGTCCGGCCGGACCTCCTCCCGGGCAGGAGGTCACCCACGGTGAGAGTGGGTACGCTCGGACTCCCGGACCTTCCCCAATTGCGCGGAAGGTCGCAATCCGCAATGTGCGAAGTGCACGGTGCCCGCTCAGCCCCGTGATCAGGGCTCGGCCGGGGCGGCCCGGTGGCCGAACGGCGGAACGTCGTCGACGCTCGGTCCGGCGGTACGCGCACCGCTTTTCTGGGTACCTGCCTTGTGGCACGATCGTGGAACCTCCACCATCCCCGTGACACTTCCTGACAGGAGCAAACATGTCTGGTCGAAGGCTGGGCCGGCTGCTTGGCTCGCTTTTCGTACTCGCAGCCCTCGCGAGCGTCGTCTGGGTCGGTGACGCCTGGGGCTCCGCAGATGCCCAGCTTGGCGACATCATCTGGAACATGCCCGCACCTCGCTGAGCAACCACCGCTCGATGACGTGAGACCGGCGGGCCGGTAAGGGGGCACGGGATGGCGGGTCGTGGCCCCACCGGCCCCCGCTCGACTGAGTACGCGTGGCTGATCACCGGGCCGTTGGCCCTGATCGCCATCGTCTGCACGACGACGGTCAGCCTCGTCGCGCCGCAGCCGTTCGGCGGGTGGTCGCTAGCGCTGCCACTCCTCGTGGCCATGGTGGCCGCCGGGCTCCCGGTGCTGAACTTCACCGTCCGGCGGCAGTCCCTCGGCGTGACCCTGACCGAGATCCCGCTGGTCCTCGCGTTCTTCCTCGTCGAACCGCTGACGGTCGTCGTGATCTACACGGTCGCGTCGGCGGCGACCCACCTGCGGCACCGGTTCGGCGCGACGAAGTTCTGGTTCAACGTGGGCCGGGCGGCCGCGGGTTCGTCGTTGGCCGTCCTCGTGCTCGAGGCGATGCCGCCCGTCGAGGGCGTCGGCCCGGCCACCTGGCTCAAACTGTCCCTCGCGGCCAGCATGGTCAACCTGTTGAGCCTCGCCTCGGTCGCCGGCGTGCACACGCTGTTGCAGGGCTGGCAGGCCGGCCGGGGCGCGCTCCGGCAGTCGCCGCCCGCGCTCCTGGCCGCGATGATCAACATCGCCAGCGGCATGATCGTCCTCATCCTCATCGCGGCCACCTGGTGGTCGCTGCTGCTGCTGGGGGCCCTCCTCGTCGCGATGGCCCTCGTCTACCGGGCGTACGCGCAGTTCTTCCGGCAGCACCGCACCCTCACCGACATGTACGAGCTGAGCCGCGCGGTCAGCGAGAGCGGTGAGTACGGCACGCTGCCCGACGCCCTGCTGGGCCGCGTACGGGCGCTCATGCAGGCGGAGTACGCGACGCTCTGGCTGCCCGCCCAGGGCCGGCATCCCGAGGTGCTGCTGACTGCCCGCAACGACGCCCCCGGGCTGCTCGACTTCGCCAAGACCCCGGCCGCCCTGCGGGAACGGGCCCGCGACGAGGGCCGCACCGTGGCCGTCGGTCGAGGACTGACGACCGACGGCGACCTGCGCGCCCCCCTCTCGACGCACCGGGTCAAGGACGTGATCGTCCTTCCGCTGCGGTCCGGCCAGGCGGTCATCGGGACGCTGGAGGTGGCCAACCGGCTGGGGGACAGCAACTACTTCGTCCGCACCGACGTGCCGCTCTTCGAGACGGTGGCGGCGCACGCGGCGGTGGCGTTGGAGAATTCGCGGCTGGTCGACCGGCTCCGGCACGACGCCAGTCACGACACGCTGACCAGGCTGCCGAACCGGCGACGGATCACGGGCGCGCTGGAGGAGGCCGTCAAGATCCGGGCGCCCGGCGAGGTGGTGGCCCTGCTGCTGTTCGACGTCGACCGGCTGCGCCAGGTCAACGAGTCGCTCGGGCACGCCGCCGGCGACAAGGTCCTGGTGGAGGTCGCCAACCGGCTGCGCTCCTGCGTACCCTCGTCGGCTCTGGTCGGGCGGGCCGGCGGGGACGAGTTCCTGGTGACGCTGCGCCTGGAGAGCGCCGAGGCGGCGATGGAGCTGGCCGCGCAGCTGCGCGAGCAGATCCGCGACGAGATGGTCTTCGACGCGCTCACCCTCGACGTGGACACGGCGGTCGGTGTCGCCGTGTACCCCGACCACGGCAGCGACGCCGTCGCCCTGCTGCAACGGGTGGATCTGGCAGCCACGGCGGCCAAGTCCGTGCCGGGCAGCGTGCAGCTGTTCAGCCCGACGCTGGAGTCGCGGTCGCTGCGGCGGCTCGGCCTCGCCGGCGACCTGCGGCGCGCGCTGGACGCCGACGAGCTGGAGGTCTACTTCCAGCCCAAGGTGACGCTGCGCGACCGCCGGCTGGTCGGCGTGGAGTGCCTGGCCCGCTGGGAGCACCCGGCGCACGGCACGGTCGCCCCGGAGGACTTCGTCGCGGTGGCCGAGCACACCGGCCAGCTCGGCCGGTTCACCGAGTTCGTGCTCCGCGAGGGGCTGCGGCGCAGCCGGGACTGGACGCACGCCGGCCAGCCGCTCGCCGTCGCGGTCAACCTCTCCGCGCGTACGCTCACCGACCAGCACTTCCCGGCCAGCGTCAAGGAGCTGCTCGACGAGTACGGCGTGCCGCCGCAGCTGCTCACGCTGGAGATCAAGGAGGCCGGGGTGCTGGACGGCACCGACCGGCCCATCCCGACCCTGCGGCGACTGCGGGACCTCGGCGTACGGCTGTCGGTGGACGACTTCGGCACCGGCGACTCGTCCCTGGCCCACCTGCGCCGCCTGCCGGTGCACGAGGTGAAGGTCGACCGCTCCTTCGTGCAGGGCATGGCGACGGACCCGGGCGACCTGGCGATCGTCAACGCGGTGGTCACGCTCTCCCAGCAGTTCGGCCTGGCCGTGGTCGCCGAGGGCGTGGAGAGCGAGCTGACCCTGGAGCTGCTCCAGGACATCGGCTGCGAGATCGGCCAGGGCTTCCTGTTCAGCCGCCCGTTGCCGTACGAGCGGCTGGAGGCCTGGTTCGGCGCCCAGGTGGACCCGGAGACGATCTCCCCAGGGGAGCTTCCCCGGCTGCGTGCCGTGCCCTGAACTGCGGAGACGCCCCGGTAGGGGATCCGATTTCTTCTCCGCCGCACGGCCGTGTAATGTATCCCCTGCGCGTCACCCCCCGGGGAGATCGCGCAGGCCCCCTTAGCTCAGTCGGCAGAGCGTCTCCATGGTAAGGAGAAGGTCTACGGTTCGATTCCGTAAGGGGGCTCAGAGGGTCCGGCTGGACCCGCCACGGCGGTGTAGCTCAGATGGTAGAGCAAGCGGCTCATAATCGCTGTGTCGCCGGTTCAAGTCCGGCCACCGCTACTCTCGTCCACCGGGCCAGCTCCCGGCGGTCGGTGGGATGGGCGCCACTGGCGCCCACTTTGCATGTCCGCGCCGTCAGCGCGTAGGCTGATGCGTCGTAGTTGTTACCCGTAGCGAGGAAGGCACTCCGCCGTGGCGAAGGCGACCGATGTCCGGCCGAAGATCACTTTGGCGTGTGTGGAGTGCAAGGAGCGCAACTACATCACGCGCAAGAACCGTCGTAACGACCCCGACCGCATCGAGCTGAAGAAGTTCTGCCCGCGGGACGGCAAGCACACGGTCCACCGCGAGACCCGCTGACCCACGGCCGGCACCGCCGGCCCGGTCCTCAGGCACTTCCCGATCGCCGGTCCGTAGGGACGGCGCGGCTCCGGCCGCCGCCGACCGTACGGATCGGCGATCGGCGTTTGCGTGTAGGTTCGCGGCATGTCCCTGGACCCGTCCTTCGTCGGCCGGACGTATCCGCCGACCGCCCCCTACCAGGTGGGCCGAGAAAAGATCCGCGAGTTCGCCACGGCGATCGGCGCCGCCGATCCGGCCCACCACGACCCGGAGGCCGCCCGCGCGCTCGGCCACCCGGACGTGGTCGCCCCGCCGACCTTCCCCATCGTGCTCACGATGGCGGCCAACCAGCAGATCATCGACGACCCGGCCCTCGGCGTCGACTACAGCCGCGTCGTCCACGGCGACCAGCGCTTCGCCTACACCCGGCCGGTGGTGGCGGGGGACGAGCTGGTCTGCGTCAGCGTCATCGACGACGTCAGCAGCCGTGGCGGGCACGGCTTCCTGACCACCCGCACCGAGGTCGCCACCCCGGCCGGTGAGCCGGTCGTGACCGTCTGGTCGAAGCTCGTCGTACGCGGGGAGGGCTGAGATGGAGCTGCCAGCCAGGACGTTCCGGGTGACGCGCGCGGACCTGGTCCGCTACGCCGGCGCCTCGGGGGACTTCAACCCGATCCACTGGAACGACCGGACCGCCACGAAGGTGGGTCTGCCCGGCGTGATCGCCCACGGCATGTTCACCATGGCGCTGGTCGGCCGCGCGGTGGCGGAGTGGGCCGGGGCGCCCGACGCGATCGTCGACTACAACGTCCGCTTCACCCGGCCGGTGGTCGTCCCGGACGACGACGAGGGCACCGAGATCGAGGTCACGGCCGTGGTCCGGGAGGTCACCGAGGACGGCCTGACCAGGCTCGACGTGACCGCCGTCTGCCGGGGGGAGAAGGTGCTCTCGCAGGCTCGCGCGACCGTCCGGACGGCCCGCTGACCAGGCTTCCGACGCGCGAGGGGCAGACCGGTTGGGAAAGTGGTGCCGCTACCCGTACACTGGTCCGCCGTGGGGCAAGTAACCCCTGCACGGTCGTGCATGACCGGGCAGGGTGAGCATTGCCGCACAGGGGTGTAGCTCAATTGGCAGAGCAGCGGTCTCCAAAACCGCAGGCTGCAGGTTCAAGTCCTGTCACCCCTGCGCCTCAGGCCTGACCGTTCCCGTGGGTCGCGCCGCCGTACGGCGGCGTCCGGCCCGTGGTGGTGGCATCGGCGGGGTGGCCCCGAGGCATTCGGGCCCTCCCGGCTGATCCGCCGGCCGCGGCCCGTCGCGGGACGGTTGGTCCGGCCGGCGTGACCAAGCGCCGCGCACGCCCGACAGCGTGCGACCCCGACATCCCGCGACGGAGGGCGAAGTGGCCGACAAGAAGCGGCGCGGCGAGGACGCCGGCGACGACCGTCTGAACGACGAGGTCGTCGACGACGTGGCCGACGACGACGCCACCGACGCCGAGGAACCGGTATCCCGGGGCGGCACCGCGACGCGCTCGCGGGCGAAGGCGGATTCGGCGGACAGCAAGCCGAAGACCAAGGCGGAAACCGACCGGGTCGGCCTGTTCGGCCGCATCGCCCGATTCATCCGCGAGGTCGTGGCGGAACTGCGTAAGGTCATCTGGCCGACCCGCAAGGAGCTGCTGACCTACACGGCCGTGGTGGTCGCCTTCGTCGCGGTGATGCTGACGATCGTGGCCGGCCTTGACTTCGCCTTCGCGAAGGGCGTGCTGTGGGTCTTCGGCAACCCCAGCTGACCGGCCGACTGAGCCGATAGTGACGGAAGTGAGCGAGCGTGCCTGAGTACGACGAGACCGCCGAGACCACGGACGAGCAGTCCACGGTGGCGACGGCGGCTGGTGACGAGTCGGTCGAGGCCGCCAGCGAGCCGGAGTTCCCCACCACCGAGCCCGCGCCGGACGAGGACTACGACCCGGTCGCCGAGCTGCGGCAGAAGCTGCGCTACGCGCCGGGCGACTGGTACGTGGTGCACTCGTACGCCGGCTACGAGAACAAGGTCAAGACCAACCTCGAGACCCGGATCACGAGCCTCGACATGGAGGACTACATCTACCAGGTCGAGGTGCCGACCCGGGAAGAGGTGGAGGTCAAGAACGGGAAGCGGTCGCAGATCCAGGCCAAGGTCTTCCCGGGCTACATCCTGGTCCGGATGGAGCTGACCGCCGAGTCCTACTCCTGCGTGCGCAACACGCCGGGTGTCACCGGCTTCGTGGGCGCGACGGACCGGGCCGACCGCCCGGCCCCGCTCTCCCTCGACGAGGTGCTGAAGTGGCTGGCGCCGGCCGTCGAGACCGAGCAGAAGAAGGCCAAGCCCGAGATCAAGGTCCTCGACTTCGAGGTCGGCGACTCGGTCACCGTCACCGACGGCGCCTTCGCCTCGCTGCCGGCGACGATCAGCGAGATCAACGCCGACCAGCAGAAGCTCAAGGTGCTGGTGTCGATCTTCGGTCGCGAGACTCCGGTGGAGCTGAACTTCAACCAGGTCGCCAAGATCTGACGTCGGGAGCGCCGGCGGTGGGCAGCGGCCCGCCGCCGGCGTACCTGTTCCGCCCCCGCCCGACCTCGGCGCAGGCGGCGGCGGGACGCTGCGCTACTCTAGAACGTCGCCGCTGTCACCGCGCTGACCGTGCGCGCCTGCGGCCGGCACCTTTCCCAGTTCCAAGCCCCAGGAAGAGACATGCCTCCGAAGAAGAAGCTCGTCAAGACTTTCACGCTTCAGCTGAAGGCGGGCCAGGCCACGCCGGCGCCGCCGGTCGGCCCCGCGCTCGGCCAGCACGGCGTGAACATCATGGAGTTCTGCAAGTCCTACAACGCGCAGACCGAGTCCCAGCGGGGCGACATCGTCCCCGCCGAGATCAGCGTCTACGAGGACCGCAGCTTCACCTTCGTCCTGAAGACCCCGCCCGCCGCCCGGCTGCTGCTCAAGGCCGCCGGGGTGGAGAAGGGCTCGGGCGTCCCGCAGAAGGACAAGGTCGGCTCGGTGTCGCAGGCCCAGGTGCGTGAGATCGCCGAGAAGAAGATGGTCGACCTCAACGCCAACGACATCGACCAGGCCGCGAAGATCATCGCCGGCACCGCCCGGTCGATGGGCATCGTCGTCAACGACTGACCTCGGTCACCGCCAGATCCAGTTCGTGGGAGGGCGCGCGGGAAGCCGCGGCCCGCCATAGACCACAGGAGTACGTAGAAAATGCAGCGCAGCAAGAGCTACCGCAAGGCCGCCGAGGTCATCGACCGGTCGAAGCTCTACACCCCCGCCGAGGCCGTGAAGCTGGCCAAGGACACCACCTCCGCCAAGTTCGACGCCACGGTCGAGGTCGCCATGCGCCTCGGCGTCGACCCCCGCAAGGCGGACCAGATGGTCCGTGGCGTGGTCAACCTGCCGCACGGCACCGGTAAGACCGCCCGCGTGATCGTCTTCGCCGCCGGTGCGAAGGCCGAGGAGGCCGTCGCCGCCGGTGCGGACGAGGTGGGCACCGACGAGCTGGTCGCCCGGATCCAGGGCGGTTGGCTCGACTTCGACGCGGCGATCGCCACGCCGGACCAGATGGCCAAGATCGGCCGGATCGCGCGGATCCTGGGCCCGCGCGGTCTCATGCCGAACCCGAAGACCGGCACGGTGACCATGGACGTCACCAAGGCCGTCTCGGACATCAAGGGCGGTAAGATCACCTTCCGGGTGGACAAGCACTCCAACCTGCACCTGATCATCGGCAAGGCCTCGTTCTCCGAGACCCAGCTGATCGACAACTACGCGGCGGTCCTCGACGAGGTCCTGCGGGCCAAGCCGTCCGCCGCGAAGGGCAAGTACCTCAAGAAGGTCACCCTCACCACCACCATGGGCCCGGGCGTCCCGGTCGACCCCAACGTGGTGAAGAACCTGCAGGAGGCTCCGGCCGAGGCCTGAGCACCCGTACCCGTGACGGGGCGTCGCCACATCGTGGCGGCGCCCCGTTCCGTGTCGGTTGTGGCATGCTCGGCCGGTGCGCCTGGAGAACGTCTGGCTGCGCTACCGGCGGCGGGGGAGGGGCCGGCGGCGGGGACCGTGGACCCCGCCGCGCCGCCCGTCGCCCGGGCGCCGGAGGCCACGGGCGGGACCACCGGGGGGCCGCGGTGACCGCACTGCTCCGGCTGCGGCTGGCGGGCTTCCTGCGTACGGGACGGGCGCTGGCCCCGCTGCTGGCCGGCCTCGTGGCTCTCGGCGTCCTCTACGGCGGCGGCCGGGCGCAGCCGGGGGAGGCGTACGGCGTCTCGGCGATGGTGCTCTTCCCGGTGCTCGCCTGGCAGACCAAGGTGCTGCTGGACGTCGAGCCGGACGTGCAGCGCCGGCTGGCGCAGGCGCTCGTCGGGGTGCGCCGGGAGCGACTGGCCGGGCTGCTTGCGGCCGGCGTGGCCGGGCTCGGCACGGTGGCCGTCGCGCTGGTCTTCCCGTGGCTGGTGGGCGGGGTCGCCGGTCCGGTGGGGCCGGGCGACCGGTCGGTGCCGGTGGGGATCGCCGTCGGGCTGTGGGCGCACCTGCTGGCCGTACCCGCGGCGGTGGCGCTCGGGGCGCTGGCCAGCCGCGCCTCCACGGGCAGCGCCGGCTACGGCGTCGCGGTGCTCGCGCTCGGCGGGGTCGGCGCGGTCGTCCTCGGCCTGAGCGGCTCGGTGGCGCCGTGGCTGGCGCCGCCGGTGATGGCCACCGCGCGGGCCGCCGCCGACGGCCTGGCCGCGTCGACGGTGGGCCTGCTCACCGCCTGGGCCGCGGCCTGGAGCGCGGCGGCCGCAGCGGCGTACCTGTGGCGGCGGCGCCACCGGCCCTGACCGTCGGCCCCTCGGGGCGCGGGGGAGTGACCCGGCCCACCGGGGGCCGATTTGGTGGTCGCGGGGCTCCTCGCGTAACCTTGGCCGCGAAGTTCCACCCAGAGACCGCTGGTCACCGTGCCCCGGCACGGTCGAAGGTCCCGCGACTACGGGCGACCCGCGCAGGGCGGTAAGCGAAAATCGGTGCTGAGCATGGTCCGCCGACCGTGTCCGTGTGCCGGCCCTCGCCCCGTGCGCCCTGCGCCGGGGCCTTTCTCGTTGTCGTGGCACCTGCGCCCCCGTCGAAAGCTCCGGCCGACGACGGTGACCGGCCTCGAGTAACGAGAGAGGAGGGACATGGCGGACAAGCCGATCCGGGCCGACAAGGCCACGGCCGTCGCTGAGCTGACCGAGAGCTTCCGCAACGCGGGTGCCACGGTGCTGACCGAGTACCGCGGTCTGACGGTTTCCCAGCTCACCCAGCTGCGGCGCTCGCTCGGCAAGGAGACCAGCTACACCGTCGCGAAGAACACGCTCGCGAAGCGTGCCGCGACCGACGCTGGTATCTCCGGCCTCGACGAGATGTTCTCCGGTCCTACCGCGCTGACTTTCGTTTCGGGCGACGTCGTCGAGGCGGCGAAGGGGCTTCGCGACTTCGCGAAGGCCAACCCGAAGCTCGTCATCAAGGGCGGTGTCTTCGAGGGCAAGGCCATTACCGCGGCCGAGGTCACGAAGCTCGCCGACCTGGAGTCCCGTGAGGTGCTGCTGGCCAAGCTGGCCGGCGCGATGAAGGGCAACCTGAGCAAGGCCGCGGCCCTGTTCCAGGCCCCGCTGTCGAAGACCGCCCGTCTGGCGGCCGCCCTGCAGGACAAGCGCGAGAAGGAGGGCGCCGAGGCGGCCTGAGGCCCCGCGGCGCACCCAGTTCTTACCTAACAGATTCAGGAAAGGACGCCAGACATGGCGAAGCTCAGCACCGACGAGCTGCTCGACGCGTTCAAGGAGATGACGCTGATCGAGCTCTCCGAGTTCGTGAAGCAGTTCGAGGAGACCTTCGAGGTCACCGCGGCCGCTCCGGTCGCCGTCGCCGGCCCGGCCGGCCCGGCCGCCGCCGCCCCGGTCGAGGAGGAGAAGGACGAGTTCGACGTCATCCTCGAGGCTGACGGCGGCAAGAAGATCCAGGTCATCAAGGTCGTGCGCGAGCTGACCGGCCTGGGCCTCAAGGAGGCCAAGGACCTGGTCGAGGCCGCTCCAAAGGCCGTCCTGGAGAAGGCCAACAAGGAGACCGCCGAGAAGGCGAAGACCAAGCTCGAGGGCGAGGGCGCCAAGGTCACCCTCAAGTGACCTGACGTACCACCAGGCGCGTGTCCGGCTCCGTGAGCCGGGGCACACCGCGTCACGGCGGGCGGTGATCCGACACTGGATCGCCGCCCGCCTTCGTGGTGGATCCGGCGACAGGGGCGGTGAGCAGGGCGTCGACGCGCCGCCACGGTCGGCGACCGGGGCCCGGGAGTAGCCCGTCGGTGGGAAAGAAGCGGCGACCCGGATGCCGGGCCTTGACGCGGCCCCGCACTGACAGGCACGCTGACACAGCAAGACCTTCCGCGCTTGCAACGGCCACCACTTGGGTAATGGCAGCGGCGACACCATCGGCCGCGGCACCTGAGCGGCCCGGCAGGAACGTCGCGTTCCGAGCGGCCCGGTTCGACCCCGGTTCAGGGGTCCCGAGGCACGTTCCGCGACGACCTGCGGGTTGGGCTGGACAGCGGTTAGCCTCTCGGCTACACTGCTAGTTTGCGCTGCCTTCCGACTTGACCCCTGCTCGGAAATGTCCGTTTACGGATATTTCTGGTGGGGTCATTGGAGTGCACGCGTACCAGCCGTTCTGCAGCACCGGTCCTCGGAAGGACGCATCTTGGCAGCTTCCCGCCCTGCGAAGACCAGTCGTACGTCGAGCGCATTCGCTCCCCGCCGAGTTTCATTCGGCAGGATCACCGAACACCTCGAGGTCCCCAACCTCCTCGCCATCCAGAACGAGTCCTTCGACTGGCTCGTCGGCAACGAGGCTTGGCAGGGCCGGTCGGCGGACGACCCGCACGCACGCTCGGGTCTCGCGGAGATCCTCGACGAGATCAGTCCCATTGAGGACTTCTCCGGCACCATGTCGCTCTCCTTCTCGGCTCCGCGCTTCGACGAGGTCAAGGCCTCGATCGAGGAGTGCAAGGAGAAGGACCTGACCTACTGCGCCCCGCTCTTCGTGACCGCGGAGTTCACCAACAACACCACCGGCGAGATCAAGAGCCAGACGGTGTTCATGGGTGACTTCCCGATGATGACGCCGAAGGGCACCTTCATCATCAACGGCACCGAGCGCGTCGTGGTCAGCCAGCTCGTCCGGTCCCCGGGCGTCTACTTCGACAAGCAGCCGGACAAGACCTCCGACCGCGACCTCACCAGCGTCAAGGTCATTCCCAGCCGGGGCGCCTGGCTGGAGTTCGACATCGACAAGCGCGACACGGTCGGCGTCCGCATCGACCGCAAGCGCCGGCAGGCCGTCACCGTCCTGCTCAAGGCCGTCGGTTGGTCGGCCGAGCGCATCCGCGAGCGGTTCGGCTGGTCCGAGCTGATGATGACCACGCTCGAGAAGGACCACATCGCCGGCGCGGACGAGGCGTTGCTCGACATCTACCGGAAGCTCCGCCCTGGCGAGCCGCCGACCCGCGAGAACGCCCAGACCCTGCTCGACAACCTCTTCTTCAACCCGAAGCGGTACGACGTCGCCAAGGTCGGTCGTTACAAGTTCAACAAGAAGCTCGAGCTGGAGGTGCCGATCACGACCGGCACCCTGACCGAGGACGACATCGTCGCCACCGTGGAGTACCTCTGCCGGCTGCACGCCGGTGAGGACGGCTACGAGGCCGACGACATCGACCACTTCGGCAACCGGCGCCTGCGTACCGTGGGTGAGCTGATCCAGAACCAGGTCCGGGTCGGTCTGTCCCGGATGGAGCGCGTCGTCCGCGAGCGGATGACCACCCAGGACGTCGAGGCGATCACGCCGCAGACCCTGATCAACATCCGTCCCGTGGTGGCGGCGATCAAGGAGTTCTTCGGCACGTCGCAGCTGTCCCAGTTCATGGACCAGACCAACCCGCTGGCGGGCCTGACCCACCGGCGCCGGCTGAGCGCGCTCGGCCCGGGTGGTCTGTCCCGGGAGCGGGCCGGCTTCGAGGTCCGCGACGTGCACCCGTCCCACTACGGCCGGATGTGCCCGATCGAGACGCCGGAAGGCCCGAACATCGGTCTGATCGGCGCGCTGTCCACCTTCGCCCGGGTCAACCCGTTCGGCTTCATCGAGACGCCGTACCGGAAGGTCGTCGACGGTCGGGTCACCGACCAGATCGACTACCTGACCGCGGACGAGGAGGACCGGTTCGTCAAGGCGCAGGCCAACGCGCCGCTGAAGGCCGACGGCACGTTCGCCGAGGACCGGGTCCTGTGCCGCCGTAAGGGCGGCGAGACCGAGGACGTGGTGCCGAGCGCCGTCGACTACATGGACGTGTCGCCGCGGCAGATGACCTCGGTCGCGACCGCGATGATCCCGTTCCTCGAGCACGACGACGCCAACCGGGCGCTGATGGGCGCGAACATGCAGCGCCAGGCGGTGCCGCTGGTCAAGGCCGAGTCCCCGCTCGTCGGCACCGGCATGGAATACCGTGCCGCGGTCGACGCCGGTGACGTGGTCGTCGCCGAGGTCGGCGGCGTCATCGAGGACCTCTGCGCCGACTACATCACCATCCACCAGGACGACGGCCACCGCCGCACGTACCTGCTGCACAAGTTCCGCCGCTCCAACGCCGGCTCCTGCGTGAACCAGAAGCCGGTCGTCTTCGAGGGCGACCGCGTCGAGGCCGGCCAGGTCATCGCCGACGGTCCGTGCACCGACGAGGGCGAGATGGCGCTCGGGCGCAACCTGCTCGTGGCGTTCATGTGCTGGGAGGGCCACAACTACGAGGACGCGATCATCCTGTCGCAGCGCCTCGTGCAGCAGGACGTGCTCACCTCGATCCACATCGAGGAGCACGAGGTCGACGCCCGGGACACCAAGCTGGGCCCGGAGGAGATCACCCGCGACATCCCGAACGTCAGCGAGGAGATGCTCGCCGACCTCGACGAGCGCGGCATCATCCGGATCGGCGCCGAGGTCGTCCCCGGCGACATCCTGGTCGGCAAGGTCACGCCCAAGGGCGAGACCGAGCTGACCCCGGAGGAGCGGCTGCTCCGCGCGATCTTCGGTGAGAAGGCGCGCGAGGTCCGTGACACCTCGCTGAAGGTGCCGCACGGCGAGACCGGCACGGTCATCGGCGTGCGTACCTTCTCCCGCGAGGACGGCGACGAGCTGCCGCCGGGCGTCAACGAGCTGGTCCGGGTCTACGTCGCCCAGAAGCGGAAGATCCAGGACGGCGACAAGCTCGCCGGCCGGCACGGCAACAAGGGCGTCATCTCCAAGATCCTGCCGATCGAGGACATGCCGTTCCTGGAGGACGGCACGCCCGTCGACATCGTGCTCAACCCGCTGGGTGTGCCGTCCCGGATGAACATCGGCCAGGTGCTGGAGACGCACCTCGGCTGGGTGGCGAAGACGGGCTGGAGCGTCGACGGCGACGACGCCGAGTGGAAGCGCCAGCTGCGCTCCATCGAGGCGCACGAGTCGGAGCCGGACACCAACGTGGCCACGCCGGTCTTCGACGGTGCCCGCGAGGAGGAGATCTCCGGCCTGCTGGCGTCGACCCTGCCCAACCGGGACGGCAAGCAGCTGATCGGTTCCACCGGCAAGGCGCAGCTGTTCGACGGTCGCTCCGGCGAGCCGCTGCCGGACCCGATCGCGGTCGGCTACATCTACATCCTGAAGCTCAACCACCTGGTCGACGACAAGATCCACGCCCGGTCGACCGGTCCGTACTCGATGATCACGCAGCAGCCGCTGGGTGGTAAGGCGCAGTTCGGTGGCCAGCGCTTCGGCGAGATGGAGTGCTGGGCGATGCAGGCGTACGGCGCCGCGTACGCCCTGCAGGAGCTGTTGACGATCAAGTCCGACGACGTCCTCGGCCGGGTCAAGGTCTACGAGGCCATCGTCAAGGGCGAGAACATCCCGGAGCCGGGCATCCCCGAGTCGTTCAAGGTGCTGCTCAAGGAGCTGCAGTCGCTGTGCCTCAACGTCGAGGTGCTGTCCAGCGACGGCGTGGCCCTGGAGATGCGCGAGACCGACGACGAGGTGTTCCGCGCCGCGGAGGAGCTGGGCATCGACCTGTCCCGGCGCGAGCCGAGCTCGGTCGAAGAGGTCTGAGGTGAGCGGTCGGGGGCCGGCTCGCCGGCTCCCGACCCCACCCACTAGCTAGCAGTACAGACGACGACATAGGGGACATAGTGCTCGACGTCAACTTCTTCGACGAGCTGCGCATCGGCCTCGCCACCGCTGACGACATCCGTCAGTGGTCGCACGGTGAGGTCAAGAAGCCTGAGACGATCAACTACCGCACCCTGAAGCCGGAAAAGGACGGGCTCTTCTGCGAGAAGATCTTCGGTCCGCAGCGGGACTGGGAGTGCTACTGCGGTAAGTACAAGCGGGTCCGGTTCAAGGGCATCATCTGCGAGCGCTGCGGTGTCGAGGTGACGCGGTCGAAGGTCCGCCGCGAGCGGATGGGGCACATCGAGCTCGCCGCGCCGGTGACCCACATCTGGTACTTCAAGGGCGTGCCGAGCCGGCTGGGCTACCTGCTGGACCTCGCCCCCAAGGACCTCGAAAAGATCATCTACTTCGCCTCGTACGTCGTGACGAGCGTGGACGCCGAGTCGCGTCACCGTGACCTCTCGACGATCGAGAACGAGATCCTGGCCGAGAAGCGGCAGGCCGAGAACAGCCGCGACTCGGAGATCGAGAAGCGGGCCACCAAGCTCGAGGCCGACCTGGCCGAGCTGGAGGCCGAGGGTGCCAAGGCGGACGTCCGGCGCAAGGTCAAGGAGGGCGGAGAGCGCGAGATGCGCCAGATCCGCGACCGGGCCCAGCGCGAGATCGACCGCCTGGACGAGGTGCTGGACACCTTCCGCAAGCTGGAGCCGAAGCAGCTCGTCACCGACGAACTGCTCTACCGCGAGCTGCGGGACCGGTTCGGCGAGTACTTCACCGGTGGCATGGGCGCCGAGGCCATCAAGGCGCTGGTCCAGAACATGGACCTCGACGCCGAGGCCGAGAACCTGCGCGAGACCATCCGCTCCGGCAAGGGACAGCGGAAGATCCGGGCGCTCAAGCGGCTCAAGGTCGTCGCGGCGTTCCTGAACACCCGCAACTCGCCGCTCGGCATGGTGCTCGACTGCGTGCCGGTCATTCCGCCGGACCTGCGCCCGATGGTGCAGCTCGACGGTGGCCGCTTCGCGACCTCCGACCTGAACGACCTGTACCGCCGCGTGATCAACCGGAACAACCGCCTCAAGCGGCTGATCGACCTCGGCGCGCCCGAGATCATCGTCAACAACGAGAAGCGGATGCTCCAGGAGGCCGTCGACGCGCTGTTCGACAACGGCCGCCGCGGCCGGCCGGTCACCGGGCCGGGCAACCGCCCGCTGAAGTCGCTCTCCGACATGCTCAAGGGCAAGCAGGGCCGGTTCCGGCAGAACCTGCTTGGCAAGCGCGTCGACTACTCCGGCCGTTCGGTAATCGTCGTCGGCCCGAAGCTGAAGCTGCACCAGTGCGGCCTGCCCAAGCAGATGGCGCTGGAGCTGTTCAAGCCGTTCGTGATGAAGCGGCTGGTCGACCTCAACCACGCGCAGAACATCAAGTCCGCCAAGCGGATGGTCGAGCGGCAGCGCCCGGTCGTGTGGGACGTGCTCGAAGAGGTCATCGGCGAGCACCCGGTCCTGCTGAACCGGGCGCCGACCCTGCACCGCCTGGGCATCCAGGCCTTCGAGCCGCAGCTCGTCGAGGGCAAGGCCATCCAGATCCACCCGCTGGTCTGCACCGCGTTCAACGCCGACTTCGACGGTGACCAGATGGCGGTGCACGTGCCGCTGTCCGCCGAGGCCCAGGCCGAGGCGCGGATCCTGATGCTGTCGTCGAACAACATCCTCAAGCCGGCCGACGGCAAGCCCGTCACCATGCCCACCCAGGACATGGTCATCGGCCTCTACCACCTCACCCACCTCACGGCGGGCGAGAAGGGCGAGGGCCGGGCGTTCAGCTCGGACGCCGAGGCGCGGATGGCGTACGACAACGGCGAGCTGCACCTGCAGGCCCCGGTGAAGATCCGCCTGCGGGGCGTGATCGGGGTCGACAACGGCGCCGGCGCCGAGGCGTGGACCGCCCCGGAGGGCTGGGTCGAGGGCGAGCCGCTGACCGTGGAGACGACCCTCGGTCGGGTGCTGTTCAACGAGACGCTGCCGCAGGGCTACCGCTTCGTGAACTACGAGATCCGCAAGGGTCAGCTCTCCGCGATCGTCAACGACCTCGCCGAGCGCTTCCCCAAGGTGGCGCTGGCCGCCACCCTGGACGGGCTCAAGGAGGCCGGCTTCCACTGGGCCACCTGGTCCGGCGTGACGATCGGCATGGAGGACGTCATCGCCCCGCCGCGCAAGCGGGAGATCCTGGAGCGGTACGAGAAGGAAGCCGACCAGATCGACAAGCAGTACCAGCGCGGTCTGATGACCCCGGAGGAGCGTCGCGGCGAGCTCATCCAGATCTGGACCAAGGCGACCAACGAGGTCGCCAAGGAGATGGACACCGCCCTGCCGCAGGAGAACCCGCTGTGGAAGATGATCAACTCGGGTGCCCGCGGTAACCTCCTCCAGCTCCGGCAGATCGCGGCGATCCGTGGTCTGGTGGCCAACCCGAAGGGCGAGATCATCCCGCGGCCGATCAAGGCCAGCTACCGGGAGGGTCTGTCCGTGCTGGAGTACTTCATCTCCACGCACGGTGCCCGTAAGGGTCTCGCGGACACCGCCCTGCGTACCGCCGACTCGGGTTACCTGACCCGTCGTCTGGTGGACGTCTCGCAGGACGTCATCATCCGCGAGGAGGACTGCGGCACCGACCGCGCCATCCCGATGCAGATCGGCGAGCGGATCGACGGCAAGCTGGTCGTGCACGAGCACGCCGAGACCAGCGTGCACGCGCGGACGCTGGCCGACGACATCAAGGGGCCGGACGGCGTCGTCGTCGCCGAGCGGGGTCAGGACATCAACTCGATCCTGGTCGACAAGATCGTCGCCGCCGGGACGGAGACGGTCCGGGTGCGCAGCGTGCTCACCTGCGAGTCGAAGCTGGGCGTCTGCGGTGCGTGCTACGGCCGCTCGCTGCCGACCGGCAAGACCGTGGACGTCGGCGAGGCGGTCGGCATCATCGCCGCCCAGTCGATCGGTGAGCCGGGTACGCAGCTGACGATGCGTACCTTCCACACCGGTGGCGTCGCGGGTGAGGACATCACCCAGGGTCTGCCCCGTGTCCAGGAGATCTTCGAGGCCCGGGTCCCGAAGGGTAAGGCGCCCATCGCCGACACCCCGGGTCGGATCCGGATCGAGGACGGCGAGCGCTCGCGGAAGATCATCGTGGTGCCGGACGACGGCAGCGACGAGATCGTCTACGACAAGATCTCCAAGCGGGTCCGGCTGCGGACCCACGACGGCGGTCACGTCGCGGTCGGCGAGAAGCTGACCGAGGGCACCATCGACCCGCACGAGCTTCTGCGGATCATGGGTCCGCGGGCGGTCCAGGTCCACCTGACCAGTGAGGTCCAGGAGGTCTACCGCTCGCAGGGTGTGCTCATCCACGACAAGCACATCGAGATCATCATCCGCCAGATGCTCAAGCGGGTGACGGTCATCGACTCCGGCTCGACCGAGTTCCTGCCGGGCGTGCTGGTCGACCGGGCGCTGTTCGAGTCGGAGAACCGCCGACTCGTCTCCGAGGGCGGCGAGCCCGCCGCCGGCCGTCCGGTGCTGATGGGTATCACCAAGGCCTCGCTGGCCACCGACTCCTGGCTCTCGGCGGCCTCCTTCCAGGAGACCACCCGGGTGCTGACCGACGCGGCGATCAACTCGCGCAGCGACTCGCTCGTCGGCCTCAAGGAGAACGTGATCATCGGTAAGCTCATCCCGGCCGGTACGGGCATCAGCAAGTACCGCAACGTCCGGGTCGAGCCGACCGAGGAGGCGAAGGCCAAGGTCTACTCGATGACCGGCTACCCGGAGACCGACTACGGCTTCGGGCCGGCCAGCGGCCAGGCGGTTCCGCTGGACGACTTCGACTTCGGGTCGTACCGCTAAGCAGCACGATCGACGAGGCCCCCGGCAACGCGCCGGGGGCCTCGTCGCGTCCCGGGGCCGGGGTGGCCCGTGCGGGCGCCGCGGCGGAGCGGACCGGGGCATGATGGGGGGCATGACGACCGCACCCGGGCAGGCGCCCGTCGCCCAGCCGGGGCTGCCCCGCCACCCGCTCGACCCGGACCCGGCCCGGGCCACCAAGGCGCGGGCGGTCTTCGCGCTCGGCCTGATCGGCGCGCTGACCGGCCTGTTCATCGGCGGCGTGGTACCGGCCACGGTGGCGCTCCAGCTCGCCCGCCAGGCGCGCCGGGAGGCGTACGCCTCGGGGGGTTTCCTGACCGGCTCCGCCTGGCTGCGGCGCGGGGAGCGGCTGGCCTGGACGGGCCTGGTGCTCGTCGCCGTCAGCGTGGTGGCCGCGGTGGTGCTCGGGGTGGTCCGGCTCGCCGACACGCCCTACGGGCAGGACTTCGCACCGAACATGGACTGACCGCCCGCCCGAGGGGAACGGGTCTCGCGCCGGGCGCGGGCCGTCGGGCCGGCGGCGGTAGCCTGGCCCGGTGTCCGTCGCGCGGCGGTGGACGCCGAGACGTCGACAGGAGGACCCGTGACGGAACCGGCGCGCTACCCGGGCGGTGATCCCGTGGCGCACCCCGCCGCGAATCCCGACGCCCCGCCCGGCGGGACGCAGTGGGCGCGACCCGACGCGGGCGCGCCGTCCGTCGCGCCGGGGTACCCGCCGCCGGTGGCGCCCTGGAACGCTGCGCCCGGGGGAGGGGACCCGGGCCCGTCGTCGGCGTCGCCCTGGCACGCCCCGTCCGGGGGAGGGGACCTGGGCCCGTCGCCGGTGGCGCCCTGGGGCACCTCGCCCGGGGCAGAGGGCCCGGGCCCGTCGTCGGTGTCCCCGTGGGGCGCCTCGCCCGCGGCAGCGGGCCCGTCGCCGGCGCCGGGCTGGGGTCCGGGCCCGGTCGCCCCGCCCCCGCCGCCGCGCGAGGCCGCCCGGCCGCCGAAGCGGGTCGACCCGGTCGCGGGCACGTCCTTCGGCGTGGTGCACCTCGACGTGCCGCCGGTCACCTCCGGCCTGGCCGTGGGTTCGCTGGTGGCCGGGATCGTCTCGACGCTTGTCGCGCTGCTCGTGATCTGTGTCGGCGCGGTCGGCGGCGTGGGTGGCGCCTGGGCGGCCGGCGCGTTCACGGTGCTGGGCGTCCTGGCCGGCGCGGGCGCCGTCGTGGCCGGCCTGCTGGGAATGCGGCAGATCCGGCGCCCGGCCGCCCCGCCGGCGGTCCGGTTCACCGGGCGGGGCCTGGCGGTGGCCGGCGTCAGCTGCGGCGGGGCGGGGCTGCTGCTCAGCCTGCTCGGCCTGGGACTGGCGTTGCTGCTGACGCTCGGGTGACGCCCGCGCCCGCCCGTGGGGCGTGACGGCGGGCGTGACGGGGTCGACGGGCCGGTCCGCGGGGAAGCCGGTACACTTGGGGCCGTAGGTGCCCACCACGGGCGGGTAGGCGCGACGGGTTCGATCGGCAGGCGGTGGACGCTCCGCAGGCCGCTCCGTTTTGACCTGTGCGGTTGTGGTAGGTACTCTTTCCCCTTGTGCCCGGGCAAGCCCGGGCAACTCGTGCGTGCGCTGGATCCGGTGAGCCGGAGATCGCGTGGGAGCACGACAAAGCCAAAGATCCGGCGCGCGGCCTGCCGTGCGCCGGTGCAAGACCCCGTCGACAACGCGCGAGCGTCGGCGCCGGGGCCGTGAGCTGGGCGACACGCCCGACCGCGGGTGCCGGGACCACCGCGAGGTGGCCCTGGTCGGAATGTAGGAGAGTCGACCATCTGGTCGGCTACGGCAGACGGTGCGGCCGCCACCAGGCGGTCGAAGGGAGCGGAGAAACCCGGTGCCCACGATCCAGCAGCTGGTCCGAAAGGGCCGCCAGGCTAAGACGAGTAAGACCAAGACCCCGGCGCTGAAGGGTTCCCCTCAGCGGCGCGGCGTGTGCACCCGCGTGTACACCACCACCCCGAAGAAGCCGAACTCGGCGCTGCGCAAGGTCGCTCGTGTCAAGCTCAGCAGCCAGATCGAGGTGACCGCCTACATCCCGGGCGTCGGCCACAACCTGCAGGAGCACTCGATCGTGCTCGTCCGCGGCGGCCGGGTGAAGGACCTCCCCGGCGTGCGTTACAAGATCGTCCGCGGCTCGCTGGACACCCAGGGTGTCCGCAACCGCAAGCAGGCGCGCAGCCGTTACGGCGCGAAGAAGGAGAAGAGCTGACATGCCGCGTAAGGGACCCGCTCCGCGGAAGCCGCTGGTCGCTGACCCGGTGTACAACTCGCCGCTGGTCACCCAGTTGGTGAACAAGATCCTCCTGCGCGGTAAGCGTCAGCTCGCCGAGCGCATCGTCTACGCCGCCCTCGAGGGCTGCCGTGAGAAGTCCGGCACCGACCCGGTCGTCACCCTCAAGCGGGCGATGGACAACGTCAAGCCGACCCTCGAGGTGCGTAGCCGCCGCGTCGGTGGCGCCACCTACCAGGTCCCGGTCGAGGTCCGCCCCGCCCGGGCGACCACCCTGGGCCTGCGCTGGCTGGTCACCTACT
This sequence comes from Micromonospora sp. NPDC049060, assembly GCF_040649055.1. Lineage (NCBI taxonomy): Bacteria > Bacillati > Actinomycetota > Actinomycetes > Micromonosporales > Micromonosporaceae > Micromonospora > Micromonospora sp. NPDC049060. The sequence goes on along the minus strand of NZ_JBEZEV010000063.1, from coordinate 15,430 downwards.
CCCGCGCCCGTCGCGAGAAGACCATGATCGAGCGGCTGATGAACGAGCTGCTGGACGCGAGCAACGGCCTCGGTGCCGCCGTCAAGCGGCGCGAGGACACGCACAAGATGGCCGAGTCCAACAAGGCCTTCGCGCACTACCGCTGGTAACACCCTGGTTCCGGCGCCCCCACGGGCGCCGGAACCGCCACCAGTTGTGTCGAGACGACGATAAGTAGGGATTGAAGTGGCCGCCGCAGACGCGCTCGCCAACGTACGCAACATCGGCATCATGGCCCACATCGATGCCGGTAAGACCACCACCACCGAGCGGATCCTGTTCTACACCGGCATCACGTACAAGATCGGTGAGGTCCACGAGGGCGGTGCCGTCATGGACTGGATGGAGCAGGAGCAGGAGCGTGGTATCACCATCACCTCCGCTGCTACCAAGTGTGAGTGGAAGGGCCACACGATCCAGATCATCGACACGCCCGGTCACGTCGACTTCACGGTCGAGGTCGAGCGGTCGCTGCGGGTGCTGGACGGCGCGGTCGCGGTCTACGACGGTGTCGCCGGCGTGGAGCCGCAGACGGAGAACGTCTGGCGGCAGGCGGACAAGTACAACGTCCCCCGGATGTGCTTCGTCAACAAGCTCGACCGGACCGGTGCCGACTTCTTCCGCTGCGTGCAGATGATGATCGACCGGCTCAACGCCACCCCGCTGGTCCTCCAGATCCCGATCGGCGCCGAGTCCGACTTCATCGGCGTGGTCGACCTGGTCGAGATGCGGGCCCTCACCTGGCGCGGCGAGACGCAGAAGGGTGAGGACTACGCGATCGAGGAGATCCCGGCCGACCTCGCCGACTCCGCCGCGGAGTGGCGCGAGAAGCTGGTGGAGACCCTGGCCGACGTCGACGACGCGGTGATGGAGAAGTACCTGGAGGGCGAGGAGATCTCCGTCGAGGAGATGAAGGACGCCATCCGTCGGGCCACCATCGCCGGCAAGGCCAACCCGGTCCTCACCGGCACCGCCTTCAAGAACAAGGGCATCCAGCCGATGCTGGACGCGGTCATCGCGTACCTGCCGTCGCCGCTGGACATCCCGGCGATCGAGGGTACGGCCACCGACGGCGAGACCCCGCTGCAGCGCAAGCCGTCGAAGTCGGAGCCCTTCTCGGGCCTCGCCTTCAAGATCCAGACGGACAAGCACCTCGGCAAGCTCACCTACGTGCGGATCTACTCCGGCACGCTCGAGTCCGGCTCCCAGGTGGTCAACTCCACCAAGGACCGCAAGGAGCGGATCGGCAAGATCTACCAGATGCACGCCAACAAGCGGGAAGAGCGCAGCTCGGCCCAGGCTGGCGACATCATCGCGGTGCAGGGTCTCAAGCAGACCACCACCGGTGACACCCTGTGCGACCCGGCGAACCCGGTCATCCTGGAGTCGATGACCTTCCCGGAGCCGGTCATCGAGGTCGCCATCGAGCCGAAGACCAAGGCCGACCAGGAGAAGCTCAGCACCGCCATCCAGCGGCTGGCCGAGGAGGACCCGACCTTCCGCGTCAAGCTGGACGACCAGACCGGTCAGACGGTCATCTCCGGCATGGGCGAGCTGCACCTGGACATCCTGGTCGACCGGATGCGCCGCGAGTTCAACGTCGAGGCCAACATCGGTAAGCCGCAGGTGGCGTACCGCGAGACCATCCGCCGCAAGGTGGACAAGGTCGAGTACACCCACAAGAAGCAGACCGGTGGTTCCGGCCAGTACGCCCGGGTGATCATCAGCCTGGAGCCGCTGCCGCTCGGCAACGACGCCCCGACCTACGAGTTCGCCAACGCCGTCACCGGTGGCCGCATCCCCCGGGAGTTCATCCCGTCGGTGGACGCGGGCGCGCAGGACGCCATGCAGTACGGCATCCTCGCCGGCTTCCCGCTGGTGGGTGTCAAGCTCACCCTGCTGGACGGCCAGTACCACGAGGTCGACTCGTCGGAAATGGCATTCAAGATCGCCGGCTCGATGGTGATGAAGGAGGCGGCCCGCAAGGCCGACCCCGCGCTCCTCGAGCCGATGATGGCCGTTGAGGTCACCACTCCTGAGGAGAACATGGGTGACGTCATCGGCGACCTCAACTCCCGCCGCGGCATCATCCAGGCGATGGAGGAGCGCAGCGGCGCCCGCGTCGTCAAGGCTCTGGTGCCGTTGTCGGAGATGTTCGGCTACGTCGGCGACCTGCGGTCGAAGACCCAGGGCCGGGCTAGCTACAGCATGCAGTTCGACTCCTACGCCGAGGTTCCGTCCTCGGTCGCGAAGGAGATCATCGCCAAGGCGACGGGTGAGTGACCCTCACCTGACGTGATCGATGATCCGAGGCGGTCGCGGGAGGGTGCTCCCGCCCGCGACCACCTCGGTCGGAACGCGTGAGACCGGGCCTGTAGGCTTCATCGCCGCAGAACCCACCAAAGCTCTCCGGCCGTCAGGCCGGAAAGGCTGTCGACAGAGTCCTAAGCGCCGACCGGCGCGCCGGGCGTACGAACCAAGAAGTCCACAGGAGGACCCAGTGGCGAAGGCGAAGTTCGAGCGGACTAAGCCGCACGTCAACATCGGCACCATTGGTCACATCGACCACGGTAAGACGACGCTGACGGCGGCCATCACCAAGGTCCTGCACGACCAGTACCCGGACCTGAACCCGTACACGCCGTTCGACGAGATCGACAAGGCGCCGGAGGAGAAGGCCCGCGGCATCACGATCTCCATCGCGCACGTCGAGTACCAGACCGAGGCGCGGCACTACGCGCACGTCGACTGCCCCGGTCACGCCGACTACATCAAGAACATGATCACCGGTGCCGCCCAGATGGACGGCGCGATCCTGGTGGTCGCGGCGACCGACGGCCCGATGCCGCAGACCCGCGAGCACGTGCTGCTGGCCCGCCAGGTCGGCGTGCCGTACATCGTCGTGGCGCTCAACAAGAGCGACATGGTCGACGACGAGGAGCTCCTGGAGCTCGTCGAGCTCGAGGTCCGTGAGCTGCTGTCGAACCAGGAGTACCCGGGCGACGACCTGCCGGTCGTGCGTGTCTCCGCGCTGAAGGCCCTCGAGGGTGACCCCGAGTGGACCGGCAAGCTGCTGGACCTGATGACCGCGGTCGACACCGCGATCCCGCAGCCGGAGCGCGAGACCGAGAAGCCGTTCCTCATGCCCATCGAGGACGTCTTCACGATCACCGGTCGTGGCACGGTCGTCACCGGCCGCGCCGAGCGTGGCGTGCTCAAGCCGAACGAGGAGGTGGAGATCGTCGGCATCCGCGAGAAGTCGATGAAGACCACCTGCACCGGCATCGAGATGTTCCGCAAGCTGCTCGACGAGGCCCGCGCGGGCGAGAACGTCGGTCTGCTGCTGCGTGGCATCAAGCGCGAGGACGTCGAGCGCGGCATGGTCGTCATCAAGCCGGGCACCACGACCCCGCACACGGAGTTCGAGGCGACGGTCTACATCCTCTCCAAGGAGGAGGGTGGCCGCCACACCCCGTTCTTCCAGAACTACCGTCCGCAGTTCTACTTCCGGACCACGGACGTCACCGGTGTCGTCACCCTCCCCGAGGGCACCGAGATGGTCATGCCGGGTGACAACACCACCATGACGGTGAAGCTGATCCAGCCCATCGCCATGGAGGAGAACCTCAAGTTCGCGATCCGCGAGGGTGGCCGCACCGTCGGCGCCGGGTTCGTCACCAAGATCATCAAGTGAGCTAGGTAACCCCGATTAGACCCGCCGCCGGTCGTGCGGCATACTAGTCAGGTTGCGTAACGACAGTTCGCTGCCTGTGTTCGGCTTTCGCTGAACCTCCGGGTGGCAGAGCAGTCGAGCGTAGGGTGGTTGGCGGCCCGTCCGCCAACCACCCTCGCACGGCGTTCAGGTCGCGGTAGTGCGATCGACGCCTTGACCCACCGCGCGGTCAGAGTCGCTCCGGAGTCCCGGGGCGGAGCCTGGCCCGAGGGCGCGACACGCCCGACCGCGGGGGTCGGCGAAGTGGGCCTGTGCCAGCCGGTACAGGCGCCCGCAACACAGCGGCATCGAGAGAAGGAACAGAAGCCACCATGGCGGGACAGAAGATCCGCATCCGGCTCAAGGCCTATGACCACGAGGTCGTCGACTCCTCGGCTCGGAAGATCGTCGAGACGGTGACGCGTACCGGGGCGCAGGTCGCGGGCCCGGTGCCGCTGCCCACGGAGATCAACCGTTTCTGCGTTATCCGCTCGCCGCACAAGTACAAGGACTCGCGCGAGCACTTCGAGATGCGCACGCACAAGCGGCTGATCGACATCATCGACCCGACCCCGAAGACGGTCGACTCGCTCATGCGCCTCGACCTGCCGGCTGGCGTCGACATCGAGATCAAGCTGTAGGGACCGGACAAATGGACAGGCAAGTCAAGGGGATCCTGGGCGCCAAGCTCGGCATGACCCAGGTCTGGGACAACAACCGTGTTGTCCCGGTGACCGTGGTCGAGGCCGGCCCGTGCGTCATCAGCCAGGTTCGTAGCGCCGAGAAGGACGGTTACTCCGCGGTCCAGCTCGCGTACGGCACGATCGACCCGCGCAAGGTCAAGAAGCCGATCAGCGGGCACTACGCGAAGGCCGACGTCGCGCCGCGCCGCCACATCGTCGAGCTGCGCACCGCCGACGCCGCCGACTACTCGCTCGGCCAGGAGATCACGGTCGAGGAGTTCCCGGCCGGCGTCTCCATCGACGTGACCGGCAAGACCAAGGGCAAGGGCTACGCCGGCCCGATGAAGCGGCACGGCTTCCACGGTCTGCGCGCCAGCCACGGTGTCGAGCGCAAGCACCGCTCGCCCGGCTCCATCGGCGCCTGCGCCACCCCGGGTCGTGTCTTCAAGGGCACCCGGATGGCCGGCCGCATGGGTGGCGTGCGCTACACCGTGCAGAACCTGACCGTCCAGGCGGTCGACACCGAGAACAACCTCCTGCTCGTCCGTGGCGCCATTCCCGGCCCCAAGGGCGCGCTGGTCCTGGTCCGTACCGCGGCCAAGACCAAGGCGAAGAAGGGCGGTGCGGCCAAGTGACCACCGTTGACGTCCTCACCGTCGAAGGCTCCAAGAGCGGCTCCGTCGAGCTGCCCGCCGACATCTTCGACGTCCAGGCCAACGTCGCGCTGATGCACCAGGTCGTGGTGGCCCAGCTCGCGGCGGCCCGGCAGGGCACGCACAAGGTCAAGACCCGCGGCGAGGTCGCCGGCGGCGGCAAGAAGCCGTACAAGCAGAAGGGCACCGGTCGCGCCCGGCAGGGCTCGATCCGCGCGCCGCAGTTCGCCGGCGGTGGCGTCGTGCACGGCCCCGTGCCGCGCGACTACAGCCAGCGGACCCCGAAGAAGATGAAGGCCGCCGCCCTGCGTGGCGCCCTCTCCGACCGGGCCCGCGCCGGGCAGGTGCACGTCGTCGAGGCGTTCGTCTCGAGCGAGAAGCCGTCGACCAAGGCCGCTCTGGCCACGCTGGCGAAGCTGACCGAGGCCCGTCGGGTCCTGGTCGTGCTGAGCAGCACCGACGAGCTGAACTGGGTGTCGCTGCGCAACGAGCCGCGGGTGCACCTGATCGAGGCCGGCCAGCTCAACACGTACGACGTGCTGGTGGCCGACGACGTGGTCTTCACCAAGGACGCCCTGGACGAGTTCCTGGGTGTTCCCGCCGAGACCACCGAGGAGGGTGGCAAGTGAGCACGATCGCCGACCCGCGCGACATCATCGTGGCGCCGGTCGTCTCGGAGAAGAGCTACAGCGAGCTGAACCGCAACTGGTACACCTTCCTGGTGCACCCGGACGCGAACAAGACCGAGATCAAGATCGCGATCCAGCAGATCTTCGACGTCCGCGTCCTGACGGTCAACACGCTCAACCGCCAGGGCAAGCGCAAGCGGACCAAGACCGGTTTCGGGCAGCGTAAGGCCACCAAGCGGGCGATCGTGAAGCTGGCTGACGGTGACCGTATCGAGGCCTTCGGCGGCCCGGTCAGCTGAGGGGTGTAGACAATGGCTATCCGTAAGTACAAGCCGACGACGCCGGGCCGGCGTGGCTCCAGCGTCGCCGACTTCGCTGAGATCACCCGGTCGACGCCCGAGAAGTCGCTGCTGGCTCCGCTGCCGAAGAAGGGCGGGCGTAACGCCCACGGCCGGATCACCGCGCGGCACCACGGTGGCGGTCACAAGCGCCAGTACCGTCTGATCGACTTCAAGCGGGTCGACAAGGACGGCGTGCCGGCGAAGGTCGCCCACATCGAGTACGACCCGAACCGCACCGCGCGCATCGCGCTGCTGCACTACGCCGACGGCGAGAAGCGCTACATCCTCGCGCCGAAGGACATGAAGCAGGGCGACCGCGTCGAGTCGGGTCCGGGCGCCGACATCAAGCCGGGCAACAACCTGCCGCTGCGCAACATCCCGGTCGGTACCACGATCCACAACGTGGAGCTGCGTCCCGGCGGCGGCGCCAAGCTGGCCCGCTCGGCCGGCGTCGGCATCCAGCTGCTCGGCCGTGAGGGTGTCTACGCGACCCTGCGCATGCCGTCCGGCGAGATCCGGCGGGTCGACGTCCGCTGCCGCGCCAGCATCGGCGAGATCGGCAACGCCGACCAGTCGAACATCAACTGGGGCAAGGCCGGCCGTATGCGGTGGAAGGGCAAGCGCCCGACTGTCCGTGGTGTCGCCATGAACCCGGTCGACCACCCGCACGGTGGTGGTGAGGGTAAGACCTCCGGTGGTCGCCACCCGGTCAACCCGCAGGGTAAGCCCGAGGGCCGCACCCGTCGTAAGGGCCAGCCGAGTGACCGGCTGATCGTCCGCCGCCGCTACGCCACGCGTAAGCGCGGCTGAGGGAGATAAGACATGCCTCGCAGCCTGAAGAAGGGCCCGTTCATCGACGACCACCTGCTCAAGAAGGTGGAGACGCAGAACGACAAGGGCTCGAAGAACGTCATCAAGACCTGGTCGCGGCGCTCGACGATCATCCCCGAGATGCTGGGCCACACGATCGCCGTGCACGACGGACGCAAGCACGTCCCGGTGTTCGTGACTGAGGCGATGGTCGGGCACAAGCTCGGCGAGTTCGCGCTGACCCGCACGTTCAAGGGTCACGAGAAGGACGACCGGAAGAGCCGTCGGCGCTGACGCCGCGGGCATACGGATAGAGGAACAAGGGGTTACAGCGATGCCAGGAAAGGGCGACGCTCCGGTGCTTCCGGGCGCGCGGGCGGTTGCGCGGCACGTGCGCATCTCGCCGATGAAGGCGCGCCGGGTGGTCAACCTCGTCCGCGGCCTGCCCGCGAAGGAGGCGCTCACGGTGCTGCAGTTCGCGCCGCAGGCTGCGAGCGAGCAGGTGTACAAGGTGCTCGCGAGCGCCATCGCCAACGCGGAGAACAACGAGCGGCTGGACCCCGACGCGCTGCTCGTCAGCGAGGCGTTCGTGGACGAGGGCCCGACCATGAAGCGGTTCCAGCCGCGGGCGCAGGGCCGGGCGTACCGGATCCGCAAGCGCACCTGCCACATCACCGTCGCGGTGGAGGCGGTGGCGCCGGCCGCGCCGAAGAAGGCGGCCGCGAAGAAGGCGGCCCCCGCGAAGCAGGCGGAGCCGGCCGAGACGCAGAGCAAGACGGAGGGCGCCGAGTAATGGGTCAGAAGGTTCACCCGCACGGGTTCCGGCTCGGCATCTCGACCGACTGGAAGTCCCGCTGGTTCGCGGACAAGCTCTACAAGGACTACATCGGCGAGGACGTCAAGATCCGCCGCATGATGTCCAAGGGCCTCGAGCGCGCCGGCATCTCCAAGGTCGACATCGAGCGCACCCGGGACCGGGTCCGCGTCGACATCCACACCGCCCGGCCGGGCATCGTCATCGGCCGTAAGGGTGCGGAGGCCGACCGGATCCGCGGCGAGCTCGAGAAGCTGACCGGCAAGCAGGTCCAGCTGAACATCATCGAGGTGAAGAACCCCGAGTCGGACGCGCAGCTCGTCGCACAGGGTGTGGCCGAGCAGCTCTCCAGCCGGGTCAGCTTCCGTCGGGCGATGCGCAAGGCCATGCAGTCCGCGATGAAGAACCCGGTCTGCAAGGGCATCCGGGTCCAGGTCTCGGGTCGTCTCGGCGGCGCTGAGATGAGCCGGACCGAGTTCTACCGCGAGGGCCGGGTTCCGCTGCACACGCTGCGGGCCAACATCGAGTACGGCTTCTTCGAGGCCCGTACGAGCTTCGGCCGGATCGGCGTGAAGGTCTGGATCTACAAGGGCGACGCGGTGCCGGGTCGGGAGACTCCGGCCGAGGCGCCGTCGCGTCCGCGCCGTGACCGTGGCGACCGCCCCGAGCGGCCGCGCCGTGGCCGGTCCGGCTCGTCCGGCACGACCGCCGGCGGTACCGAGGCCGGCCGGGCCGCCGCCGCGACGACCATCGCGCAGCAGGCCGAGACGCCGAGTGGGGACGCGGTGGATCCCGCCGCCGTCGCCGCCGCGGCAGAAACGCAGCAGGAGGGCTGACAGATGCTGATGCCGCGCAAGCCCCCGAAGGGCTTCCGCAAGCCGCACCACCCGGACCGCAGTGGCGCGTCCAAGGGTGGTAACCGGGTGGTGTTCGGCGAGTTCGGGATCCAGGCTCTCGAGCCGGCGTACGTGACGAACCGCCAGATCGAGTCGGCGCGTATCGCGATGACCCGCCACATCAAGCGTGGTGGCAAGGTCTGGATCACGATCTTCCCGGACCAGGCTCTCACCAAGAAGCCGGCCGAGACCCGGATGGGTTCCGGTAAGGGCTCGCCCGAGTGGTGGGTCGCCAACGTCAAGCCGGGGCGGGTTCTCTTCGAGATGTCCTTCCCCAACGAGCAGATCGCGCGAGAGGCGATGCGTCGCGCGATCCACAAGCTCCCGATGAAGTGCCGCATTGTTACGCGCGAAGTGGGTGAATCCTGATGGCAGCGGGCGTTAAGGCCTCCGAGCTGCGTGAGCTCTCCGAGGAGGAGCTGGTCACGAAGCTGCGCGAGGCCAAGGCGGAGCTGTTCAACCTCCGCGTGCAGGCCGCGACCGGCCAGCTGGACAACAACCGGCGGTTGCAGGTCATCCGTCGGGAGATCGCCCGGATCTACACGATCATGCGTGAGCGCGAGCTGGGTCTCTCGGCCGCGCCGACTGAGGTGACTGCATCATGAGCGAGAACACCACCACCGCCGCCGCGCGGGCCCGCCGCAAGGTGCGTGAGGGCCTCGTGGTCAGCGACAAGATGGAAAAGACCGTCGTCGTCGAGGTCGAGGACCGGGTCAAGCACGCGCTGTACGGCAAGATCATGCGTCGTACCAGCAAGTTGAAGGTGCACGACGAGCAGAACACCGCCGGCATCGGCGACCGGGTCCTGATCATGGAGACCCGGCCGCTGTCCGCCACGAAGCGGTGGCGGCTCGTGGAGATCCTGGAAAAGGCCAAGTAGCGAAGGCTCGAGCTCGCCCGGCGTCAGTCGGGCGCGGGTTCCGCCAGGCTCCGGCCGCCGTGCGCGGCCGGAGAACCGGCAGACATAGGAGATAGACGTGATTCAGCAGGAGTCGCGACTGCGCGTCGCCGACAACACGGGTGCCCGGGAGATCCTGTGCATCCGGGTTCTCGGTGGCTCCGGTCGGCGCTACGCGAGTATCGGCGACGTCATCGTGGCCACCGTCAAGGACGCGATCCCGGGTGCCGGTGTGAAGAAGGGCGACGTCGTCAAGGCCGTCGTCGTTCGCACCGCCAAGGAGAGGCGGCGGCCGGACGGTTCGTACATCCGCTTCGACGAGAACGCCGCCGTCATCATCAAGGACGGCGGGGACCCGCGCGGTACCCGCATCTTCGGCCCGGTGGGCCGGGAGCTGCGGGACAAGCGGTTCATGAAGATCATCTCTCTCGCGCCGGAGGTGTTGTGACCGTGAAGGTCAAGAAGGGCGACACGGTCGTCGTCATCGCCGGCAAGGACAAGGGTGCCAAGGGTAAGGTCATCGCGGCCTACCCGCGGCAGGACAAGGTCCTGGTCGAGGGCGTGAACCGGGTCAAGAAGCACACCCGCATCAGCACCACCCAGCGTGGCGCCAAGACCGGTGGCATCGTCACCCAGGAGGCCCCGATCCACGTCTCGAACGTGCAGGTCCTGGACTCCGACGGCAAGCCGACCCGCGTCGGTTACCGGATCGACGACAACGGCCAGAAGGTCCGCATCGCGCGTAGCACCGGTAAGGACCTGTGATGACCACGGCTACCGAAACCAAGACCATGCCGCGCCTCAAGGAGCGGTACCGCAACGAGATCGTGGCGCAGCTGCAGGAGCAGCACCAGTTCGGCAACCCGATGCAGGTGCCGCGGCTCGTCAAGATCGTCGTCAACATGGGTGTCGGCGAGGCCGCCCGGGACGCCAAGCTGATCGACGGCGCCGTCCGGGACCTGGCCACCATCACCGGCCAGAAGCCGCAGGTGCGGCGGGCGACCAAGTCCATCGCGCAGTTCAAGCTCCGCGAGGGCATGCCGATCGGCGCGAAGGTGACCCTCCGCGGCGACCGGATGTGGGAGTTCCTGGACCGGCTGCTCTCGATCGCGCTGCCGCGTATCCGTGACTTCCGCGGTCTGGACGGGCGCAAGCTCGACGGGCACGGCAACTACACGTTCGGTCTGACCGAGCAGTCGGTGTTCCACGAGATCGACCAGGACAAGATCGATCGGCAGCGGGGCATGGACATCACGGTGGTCACGACCGCCACGACCGACGACGAGGGCCGGGCGCTGCTCAAGCTCCTGGGCTTCCCGTTCAAGGAGAACTGAGATGGCCAAGAAGGCGCTGATCATCAAGGCGGCCGCGAAGCCGAAGTTCTCGGTTCGCGCGTACACCCGCTGCCAGCGGTGCGGGCGTCCCAAGGCGGTCTACCGCAAGTTCGGTCTCTGCCGGGTCTGCATCCGGGAGATGGCCCACCGCGGTGAGCTGCCGGGCGTGTCCAAGGCTTCCTGGTAAGGGCGACCGCGTCCCGGCCTTCGGGCCGGGACCCCTTGCACCGATCACGTATTGCTCTTCGCCGTAGGCCCGGCGTGCATCGCCTCGGGAACCCCGGCGAGAAAGGCTGACGAAATCCATGACGATGACCGACCCGATCGCAGACATGCTCACGCGTCTGCGTAACGCCAACCAGGCGTACCACGACCAGGTGACGATGCCCTACTCGAAGATCAAGGCGAACATCGCCGAGGTCCTCAAGGCCGAGGGCTACATCGCCACCTGGTCGGTCGAGGAGCCCGAGGAGGGCGCCGTCGGCAAGCGACTGGTCGTCGAGCTGAAGTACGGCCAGAACCGGGAGCGGAGCCTGGCCGGCATCAAGCGAGTGTCCAAGCCCGGTCTGCGGGTTTACGCCAAGTCGGACGGGCTCCCGCGGGTGCTCGGCGGGCTGGGCGTGGCGATCATTTCGACGTCCCAGGGGCTGCTCACCGACCGGCAGGCCCGCAAGCGGAGCGTTGGCGGGGAAGTCCTCGCCTTCGTCTGGTAACGGGAGACAGGTAGAAATGTCGCGTATTGGACGTAAGTCGATCCCGGTGCCGACCGGCGTCGACATCACGATCGACGGGCAGACCGTCAAGGTCAAGGGCCCGAAGGGCGAGCTCTCGCACACCCTGGCCGAGCCGATCACGATCGACCGGGCCGAGGACGGGCAGCTGAACGTCAACCGCCCGAACGACGAGCGCAAGGCCAAGGAACTGCACGGCCTCAGCCGTACCCTGGTCGCCAACATGATCGTCGGCGTCACCGAGGGCTACCGCAAGAGCCTGGAGATCGCCGGCACCGGTTACCGCGTGACCGCCAAGGGCAAGGACCTGGAGTTCGCGCTCGGGTTCTCGCACCCGGTGCACGTGCCGGCGCCGGACGGCATCACCTTCACGGTGGAGAGGCCGACGCTGTTCCACGTGGCCGGCATCGACAAGCAGCTCGTCGGTGAGGTTGCCGCCAACATCCGGAAGATCCGCCCGCCGGAGCCCTACAAGGGCAAGGGCGTGAAGTACCAGGGCGAGGTCATCCGCCGCAAGGCTGGAAAGGCAGGTAAGAAGTGAGCGCCACGCTGCTCAAGCGCCGCCGCGGCGTCGCCGCCAAGCGTGCCGTCGGGCGTGCGCGCCGGCACTTCCGGGTCCGCAAGAACGTCAGCGGCACCGCCGAGCGTCCCCGCCTCGTGGTCACCCGCTCCCTGCGGCACATCGTCGCCCAGATCGTGGACGACACCAAGGGTCACACCCTGGCGTCGGCCTCGACCCTGGACGCCTCGCTGCGCGGCACGGAGGGCGACAAGAGCGCCCTGGCCGGCAAGGTCGGCGCCCTGCTCGCCGAGCGCGCCAAGGCCGCCGGCGTCTCCAAGGTCGTCTTCGACCGCGGTGGCAACCGGTACGCGGGGCGGGTCGCCGCGCTTGCCGACGCCGCCCGCGAAGCCGGGCTCGAGTTCTAGAAACCCCGTCACGAGAGAGAAGGAAGGCTGCTGATGCCAGGTCAACAGCGCCGTGGCGGCGGGTCCGGTGGCAACGAGGGTGGTCGCCGCGACAACCGCCGTGAGGGCGGCCGCGGAAACGCGCCCGTCGAGAAGACCCCGCACCTCGAGCGGGTCGTCGCGATCAACCGCGTCGCCAAGGTCGTGAAGGGCGGTCGTCGCTTCAGCTTCACCGCCCTGGTGATCGTGGGCGACGGCGACGGCACCGTCGGTGTGGGCTACGGAAAGGCCAAGGAGGTGCCCGCGGCGATCGCCAAGGGCGTCGAGGAGGCCAAGAAGCACTTCTTCAAGGTGCCGCGGATCGCCGCGTCGATCCCGCACCCGGTGACGGGTGAGGCCGCGGCCGGTGTGGTGCTGCTCAAGCCGGCGTCCGCCGGTACGGGTGTCATCGCCGGTGGCCCGGTGCGTGCCGTGCTGGAGTGCGCGGGTATCCACGACGTGCTCTCCAAGAGCCTCGGTTCGTCGAACCCGATCAACATCGTGCACGCCACCGTGGCGGCGCTGAAGGGGCTCGAGTCCCCCGAGGCCGTCGCCGCCCGTCGTGGCCTGCCGGTCGAGGACGTCGCGCCGGCCGCCATGCTGGCGTCGCGGGCGGGGGTGGCTTCCTGATGGCTCGCCTGAAGGTCACCCAGGTCCGGTCCGGGATCGGGACCAAGCAGAACCAGCGTGACTCGCTGCGTTCGCTCGGTCTCAAGCGGATCAACGACGTGGTGGTCAAGGAGGACCGTCCGGAGATCCGCGGCATGATCTTCACGGTCAACCACCTCGTGAAGGTCGAGGAGGTCGAGTAATGACGATCAAGGTCCACCACCTGCGCCCGGCGCCCGGTGCCAAGACCGCGAAGACCCGTGTGGGTCGCGGTGAGGGCTCCAAGGGCAAGACCGCCGGTCGCGGTACCAAGGGTTCCAAGGCCCGTAAGAACATCTCGGCGGCGTTCGAGGGTGGGCAGATGCCCATCCACATGCGCCTGCCGAAGATGAAGGGCTTCAAGAACAAGTTCAAGGTGGTCTTCCAGGTGGTCAACCTGGACCGGCTCGCCGAGCTGTTCCCGAACGGCGGCCAGGTCGGCCCGCTCGAGCTGGTCGAGGCCGGCGCGGTCCGCAAGGGCCACCCGGTCAAGGTCCTCGGCACCGGGGACCTGGGCGGGGTCGCTCTCCAGGTGTCGGCGCACGCGTTCAGCGCGTCGGCCAAGGAGAAGATCACCGCCGCCGGTGGCTCCGTCACCGAGCTGTAAGGGCTGCACGATCCACGGCGCCCGCTCAGTTGTCGCAACTGGGCGGGCGTCATGGTCTGCCTGGCATGTGTGCGCCGGGTAACATCGGATTCGGTTTATGTAGCCGGGCAGATCTGCCCGGACGGGGATCGGGCTGTTAGAGTCCCTTCCCAGCCATGGATATCGGGCACTCGCCCGGCACCCAACCCGCCCCGCCAGGGATCACCGGCGGCCCGCCTCGCGCAGGAGGAAGAAGTTGCTGTCCGCCTTTCTCAGTGCGTTCCGTACGCCTGACCTGCGCAAGAAGCTGCTGTTCACAGTAGGCATCATTGCGGTCTACCGGCTCGGGGCGACGCTGCCCAGCCCGGGTGTCTCGTACGGCAACGTCCAGAAGTGCATCGACGCCATGGAGAACGGCTCCACGGGCGTGATGAACCTGCTCAACCTCTTCTCCGGTGGCGCGCTGCTGCAGCTCTCGGTCTTCGCGCTGGGCATCATGCCCTACATCACAGCGTCGATCATCCTGCAGCTGCTGACGGTGGTGATCCCCCGGCTGGAGCAGCTCCGCAAGGAGGGCCAGTCCGGCCAGGCGAAGATCACCCAGTACACCCGCTACCTGACCCTGGGCCTGGGTGTCCTCCAGGCGTCGGCGTTCGTGGCGCTGGCCCGCTCCGGGCAGCTCTTCAACAACCAGTGCGACCAGTTCCCGATCATCCCCGAGGGGACCGGGATCCCGGACTGGCTGACCCTCAGCCTCCTGGTCATGACGATGACCGCCGGCACCGGCGTGGTGATGTGGCTCGGTGAGCTGATCACCGACCGGGGCGTCGGCAACGGCATGTCCGTCCTGATCTTCACCTCGATCGCCGCCCGGCTCCCCAGCGAGGGCTGGCAGATCAAGCAGACCGGTGGCTGGGGCAAGTTCCTCCTCGTCATCGCGCTGGTCCTGGTGGTCATCACCGCGGTCACCTTCATCGAGCAGGCGCAGCGCCGGATCCCGGTGCAGTACGCCAAGCGCATGATCGGCCGGCGGATGTACGGCGGCACCTCGACCTACATCCCGCTGAAGGTCAACCAGGCGGGTGTCATCCCGGTCATCTTCGGCTCCTCGCTGCTCTACCTGCCCCAGCTGGCGCTGCAGTTCTTCGACCAGAACAACCCGGGCAAGACGCAGGCGTGGATCCAGAACAACCTGGTGGACCCGACCAGCCCGATCTACATCGCGGTCTACTTCCTGCTGATCATCTTCTTCACGTACTTCTACGTCTCGATCACGTTCAACCCGACCGAGGTCGCGGACAACATGAAGAAGTACGGCGGCTTCGTGCCGGGCATCCGCCCGGGCAAGCCGACCGCCGACTACCTCGACTTCATCCTCAGTCGGATCACGCTGCCGGGCGCCCTCTACCTGGGCATCATCTCGATCCTGCCGAACTTCTTCTTCATCTGGCTGGACAAGCAGCAGTACCTGAACTTCCCGTTCGGCGGCACCGCTGTGCTGATCATGGTCGGCGTCGGTCTGGAGACCACGAAGCAGATCGAGAGCCAACTCATGCAGCGGAACTACGAAGGGTTCCTGCGGTAGATGAGACTCGTTCTGGTTGGCCCGCCGGGTGCGGGCAAGGGCACGCAGGCCGAGTTCATCGCCGCGCACCTCTCGGTCCCGAAGATCTCGACCGGCGACATCTTCCGGTCGAACGTCTCGCAGGGC
>NZ_JBEZEV010000062.1:0-39484 GCF_040649055.1 Micromonospora sp. NPDC049060 | reverse complement strand
GGGGGCTCGGGTGGCGCCACCGGAGCCACCGGACGCCTTCCGCGCGGCGGCCCGGTTCCGACCGTCGCGGCGTCCACGTGCGTCGGGCAGCGTCCCGACCGCCCCGGGCCCGGACGGCGTGTCCCGGACGAGGACCGATCGGACGCCGGGCGCAACAGGTTCGACAACGAACCGACCGGTCGGGTGGACACCGGCGAGAATCATGATCAGTTGTACGAAGGGATCGCGCCGGTCACAGCCGTCCCGCTACCGTACTGGTAACACGCGCGTCGCCGGTCCGGGCGGGACGAACCCGTCCGGTGGCACGCGCCGGGCATGGGATTGGTCGGTGAGCCATGGCCGGGTCGCAGTCCGACGGACGGCTGTCGGAGGTCAAGTTCCTCACCGTCGCCGAGGTGGCGACGGTGATGCGGGTGTCGAAGATGACGGTCTACCGCCTGGTGCACAGCGGTGAGCTCACCGCGGTCCGGGTCGGCCGGTCGTTCCGGGTGCCCGAACACGCGGTGCACGAATACCTGCGGGGCGCCTTTCAGGAAACCGCCTGACCCTCCCGAGGGCCGTCGTCCGAGCATGACGTAACGGGCATCGAAGGGGGCGCGTTGGTCCTGCTGACGCTCTCCGGCTACCCTGGACCCCGACCGTGACCGCAGGTGCGCCCTGCCGCTTACCCCGCTGGTCCGGTCCGTTGTCCGCAAGCGGTCGCCGACGCCACACCGTGGCGTCATCCGGTCGCCCCGCACGTTGCATCGAAAGGCTTTCGTATGGGCTCGGTGGTCAAGAAGCGCCGCAAGCGCATGGCTAAGAAGAAGCACCGCAAGCTGCTGCGCAAGACCCGCGTCCAGCGTCGTCGTCTCGGCAAGTGACCGGGGCCGGGTTCCGACCCGGCTCCCGTCTTCACTTGCCAACTGTCGACCCTCGGAGGCTCAGGTGATCACGCCGCGGATGTCCCGGTTCGATCCCTCCTGCCGGGGAAGGTGCGCGACATGACCCCCGGTGGCACCACAGGTGCCCCGGGGGTCGTCGTCGTCACCGGGGTCAGCCGCTACCTCGGCGCACACGTCGCGGCCCGGCTCGCGGCCGACCCCCGCATCGAGCGGGTCATCGGCGTGGACCAGCCCGAGCCCGGCGCCGAGTTCTCCGACCTGCTCGACCGGGTCGAGCGCGTCCGCGTCGACGCCGGCTCGCTCGGCGGCCTCCTCGCCGACCTCGACGTCGACGCGGTGGTCCACCTCGCGCTGGTGACCTCGCCGGACCCGCAGCACGGCGGCCGCTCGGCGATGAAGGAACAGAACGTCATCGGCACGATGCAGCTCCTCGCCGCCTGCCAGCGCGCGCCCCGGCTGCGCAAGCTCGTGGTCCGCTCCTCGACGGCCGCCTACGGGGCGTCCTTCCGCGACCCGGCCGTCTTCACCGAGGAGACCGAGCCGCGCGAGGTGCCGCGCGGCGGGTTCGGCCGCGACATCCTCGACATCGAGGGGTACGTCCGCGGCTTCCGCCGCCGCCGGCCCGACGTCACCGCGACCGTGCTGCGCTTCGCGCCGTTCATCGGCTCGACCGCCGACACCACCCTCACCCGCTACTTCTCCCGGCCGGTGGTGCCCACCGTGTTCGGGCGGGACCCCCGGTTGCAGTTCCTGCACTTCGACGACGCGCTGGAGGTGCTGCACCGGTCGATCGTCGAGGACCATCCGGGGACGTACAACGTGGCCGGGCCGGGCGTGCTCTCCCTGTCGCAGGCGATCCGGCGGGCCGGCCGGGTGGCCGTGCCGGTGCTGGAGCCCGGCCTCTCCAGCGCCGCCGCGATCGCCCGCAACCTCGGCTTCGGCCGCTACGGCCTGGACCAGGTCGACCTCTTCGTGCACGGCCGGGTCGTCGACACCAGCCGGCTGGAGCGGGAGTACGGCTTCACGCCCCGCTCCACCGCCGCCGCCTTCGACGACTTCATCCACGCCCACTACGGCGGTGTCGTCGTGAACCGGGACCAGTTGGCCGTCGCGGAGCAGCTCGTGCTGGACGGCATCCGGCAGGTTCGGGCTGCCGTGCGGGAGGGCTCGTGAACGGGCCGGAGGAGCGGCGCGACGGCCGCTACGACGTACCGCTGACCGTGGCCGCGCCGGACGCGGAGCCCGCGCGGGCGAACGGACACCAGCTCGGCACGCCCGACGAGCCCGACACGTCCGCCACCGACGAGACGGTCGCGCACGACGCGCCGGCCCCGGTGGGTGGGCCGGCGGTGCCGGACCGGCCCGGCGACCACTGGGACCGCAAGGTCGCCAAGGGCCTGGCGTTCCTGCGTCGGCGGCTCTCCGGCGACTACGAGGTCGACGAGTTCGGCTTCGATCCCGAGATCACCGACGCGGTCTTCCACCCGCTGCTGCGGATGCTCTACCGCGACTGGTTCCGCACCGAGGTCACCGGCCTGGAGAATGTGCCCACCGAGGGTGCCGGCCTGGTGGTCGGCAACCACTCGGGCACCGTGGCGCTGGACGCGCTGATCCTCTCGGCGGCGCTGCACGACCAGCATCCGGCCCGCCGCTACCTGCGGCTGCTCGGCGCCGACCTGGTCTTCCGGATGCCGGTGGTCTCCGAGCTGGCCCGCAAGACCGGCGGGACGGTCGCCTGCAACCCGGACGCGGAGCGGCTGCTCGGCAACGGCGAGCTGGTCGGCGTCTTCCCCGAGGGCTTCAAGGGCATCGGCAAGCTCTACTCCGAGCGCTACAAGCTGCAACGCTTCGGCCGGGGCGGGTTCGTCTCGGCGGCGCTGCGCACGGGCACCCCGATCGTGCCGGTCGCCATCGTCGGCGGCGAGGAGACCTATCCGATGCTCGCCGACATCAAGCCCCTGGCGCGGCTGCTCAAGCTGCCCTACTTCCCGGTCACGCCGACGTTCCCCCTGCTGGGGCCGCTCGGCATGGTGCCGCTGCCGAGCAAGTGGCTGATCGAGTTCTGCCCGCCGATCCCCACCGCGCACCTGATCGACTCCGCCGACGACCCGCTTGTCGTGTTCAACCTCGCGGACCAGGTGCGGGAGACCATCCAGCAGACCCTGCACCAGCTGCTGGAGCGGCGCCCGGACCCGTTCGGCCCCTGACGGACGCGGCCGGCCCGCGTCGCTGAGGGCGCGGGCGGCCGGTGCGGCTGACGGCGCGGGCGGCGGGTGTCGTCAGCCGTCGCGGCGGCGCCGGTGCAGCGCCAGCCCGGCGCCCACCGCCCCGACGACCAGGCCGGCCGCCGCGGTGGACGGTACAGCGATCTTGACGGCGCGGCGGCCGGTGCGGAAGTCGCGGACGTCCCAGCCGCGCTGCCGGGCCTCCTTGAACAGGGCCGCGTCCGGGTTCACCGCCACGCCCCGGCCCACCATGGAGAGCATCGGCAGGTCGTTGCACGAGTCGCTGTAGGCGGTGCAGCGGCGCAGGTCCAGCCCCTCGACCGCGGCGAGCTGGGTGACCGCCTCCGCCTTGGCCGGGCCGTGCATCAGGTCACCGACCAGCCGGCCGGTGTACGCGCCGTCGACGATCTCGGCGACCGTGCCGACCGCGCCGGTCAGGCCCAGCCGCGCGGCGATCACCCGGCCGATCTCCACGGGCGCGGCGCTGACCAGCCAGACCCGTTCGCCGGCGTCCAGGTGGCGCTGGGCGAGCTGGCGGGTGCCGGCCCAGATCCGCGGCGCCATCAGCTCGTCGAAGATCTCCTCCGCGAGGCGCTCCACGTCGTCCACCCGCCAGCCCTCGACGAAGGCGAGGGCGGCCTCCTTGGCCTGCGACATGTCGCCGGCGTGCTCGGTGGCGAGCAGCCGGAACCGCAGCTGCTGCCAGGCGAACCGGGCCAGGTCCGCGGTGGTGAAGTAGTCGCGCGCGGCGAGACCCCGGGCGAACCAGTAGATCGACGCGCCCCGCATCATCGTGTTGTCGACGTCGAAGAAGGCCGCCGCGGTCGGATCGGGTTCCGGGGGAGCGAGGGGCGCGAAGTCGGTCTCCGCCCAGCCGGCGGTGTGACCGTGGGCGTCGGTGCTGACGGTCACCTTGCGGCTGCGGACCACGCGACCTCCCTCCGCTCGACCGGCGCGACGTGTGCTTCCGCGAGGGTAGCCGGGCGCGCGTGGCGGACGGCCGCCCATGGGGAGAACTGTGGCGTGGACGTCTCGGCCGGATCCGGCCGACGCCAGTCAGCGGTCGCCGGGGCAGGTGGCCGGGGCCGGGCCGAGGGCGTCGCTGCCGACGGGTGCGGGCCCGCCGCAGGCGATCGTCGCGCGCAGCGCGTCGGAGCGCTTGCGGGCCGCGTCGAGCAGGGCGAGCGAGCGGCGGGTCCGGTCGCGTTCGGCCCGGCTGGCGTCGTCGAGGAGCCCGCCGACCGCCCGGCGCTGGCCGGTGAGGAAGGAGTTGACCGCGTCCAGCGCCGCCGGGTCGGAGCGCTGCGTCGCGGCGGTGGTCAGCAGGCGTACGCCCTGGCGGGTGTCGGCGTCCATGTCGTCCAGCACGGCGCTGAAGCCGTCCTCGTTGCCGCGCAGCGCGGCCGCCTCGGCGAGCCGGGTACGGGCGAAGTCCAGGAACAGTTGGCCCCGGCTGACGTCGGAACTGGCCAGCGCGAGCTGGGCGCGTTCGGTGGAGCGCTTCATGCCGTACAGCGCGTCGCCGGGGACGGCGTTCTCGCTGGCGGCCGAGATGCCCGAGAGGGCGACGGCGCCGGCCGCGACGCCGACCAGGATGGCGCCCCGGGCTCGGGCCCGGCGGGCGGTCACCGCCGGCAGCAGCCGGTTGCGGCCGGCGTCGGCGGCGGAGCGCCGGGACGACGGCTCGGTGGTGACGGCGGCCGGGGCACCGATGCCCTCGCGTTCGGCCGTGGCCAGGAGCATGGCCCGCAGTCCGGTGCGGAACTCAGGGTCCACCTCCACGGCCGGCGGGGCGGCGGGCAGCCGCTGACCCACCGCGACGAGCATGGCCAACTGGTCGTCGGCCCGGGAACGGACGTGGTGTCGCCGGCCCCCGTTGGCCTCGTCGAGAAGCTGCGCGAAACGCTCCGCGCGCCGACGGGAGAAGAGGTTGCTGTCCACCGCGGGCACCTCCTCTCGCTGGTCGCGGCCGGTCGGCCGCTGTCGTCGACAGCGACCGGTGACGGCGGGACACCACGGACGAAGGTCGTGGCCGGCCGCGCTGCCGGGCCTCGGGGGCCCGGGGGATGCCGGGGCTACCACCGGTCGCACCCGGAGAAACGGTCCGCACCGGACATGGGTTACGGGGCCGGCGGAGGCGAAATCACGGAAAGTGATCGCTGTCACGGGGTCGCGACGCCACGGACCTGCGCGTACATCGCATCGATGCACGGCGTTCCTTCTGTCCGGGACTACGGTTGGAAGCCGTCCGGCAGCAGCCGGGCCAGCGCTCGTACCGCGCGGTACTGGAGCGCCTTGATCGCGCCCTCGTTCTTGCCCATCGTGCGGGCTGTCTCGGCCACGGAGAAGCCCTGCAGGAAGCGGAGCACGATGCACTCCTGCTGCTCCGGGTTGAGCTGCTTGACGGCGCTGAGCAGGGCCACGTTGGTGATGTGCTCGACGACCGCCGCCTCCGGGCTGCCCTCCGGGCCCCGGTCCTCGCGGTCGGCGTCCAGCACGTCCCCGGTGGTGACCTCCAGCCGGTAGCGGCCGGACTTGAAGTGGTCCGCCACCAGGTTCCGGGCGATGGTGACCAGCCAGGCGCCCAGGTCGCGCCCCTGCCAGGTGAAGCTGCCGATCCGCTTGAGGGCGCGCAGGAAGGTGTCGGAGGTGAGGTCCTCGGCGAGTTGCCGGTTGCCCACCCGGAAGTAGACGAACCGGAACACCGTGTCGACGTACCGGTCGTAGATCAGCCCGAACGCCTCGGACTCGCCGGCCTGGGCCCGCTCGACCAGCCCCCAGACCTCAGTGGCGGGGTCGGACGGGTCGGGACGGCTGGGGAAGCCCGTCGACGTGTTGACCGGCGCGGCGGCGGCCGGCACCGCCGGGAGCACCGCGGTCTCCGCGCCCGACTCGTCGGGCGCCTTGGCCGGTTCCGTGGTGCGGCGGCCCTGCGCCGGCATGGTGGGCCGGGGGACGGCGACCCGGCCGCCGGCCGACTTGGCGTTGCCGCCCGGTGTCGCGGAGCGGGGCGGCGGTTCGTTCTGGTGTGGCCGGCTGCGGGTCCGGCTCGACGTGCCCTCCCCCCGGACGGCGAGGCTGCCCGTGTCGTCCAGCGGACCCCGGGCGGCGGGCCGTTCGTTGAGCTGGCCGCGGATCACCGGGTTGGTCAGGCCGGCCGGCCGTTCCGCGTATCCGAAGGTGGTCACCGCGCCGCCTCCGTCCCGCCGGCCGACCACGCCGGTCGGCGCGTCGCCGTCGTGGCCCGGCCGGCTGGGCCGGGCAGGGCTGGCTCGGGGTGTGCCGACGGGCGGCAGATCCCCTTGAGGTGCTGGTCCAATGCGCTCACAGGCACGGGGGCCTCCTCGGGCTGAGGGGTGTCGACTCACGGCAAATGGGGTGAGCCGACCCGAGTGATGATAGGGCCAACGTCACCCACGCGTGGCAAGTCCGTTACACAGGGCGGAAGTATTTCCCGCCGCGCCGCACACCTGGCGGACCGGTTGTCCGTCGTGTGCGGTTGACTTTCGGATTACCTCGTGGTTGCGAAAGAAATCCAGGTCAGCGGGCGGGTCACGGGGCTTGGGCGGAACGGCGGCGCGGGTGTCGATCCAGGACCGTCCGGGACGCCCGGCGGGTCCCGGCGTGTCCTGTGGACGGGACCGGTCGCGTCCCGCCCGCGCCCAGCGGTCGTCCCGCCGGCGGGACTTGCCCGGGCCGCCGTTGCCACCGACCGGGGTGTCTCCTCAGGCCTCCGGCGGGCATGGCCCACAGGCCCCGCGCTGTGCCAGACTCAGCCACCGTGCAGGACGCAACCGACAGCTCCGCCTCGACCCTCGTCGAGCGGCTCCACCGGGCGGCCGCCGCCCACGGCGACCGACCCGCGCTGCACTGGCGCGAGCGGACCGTCACCTGGTCCGAACTGGACGCGTCGGTGACGGCCACCGCCCACGCCCTGGCGGCCCTCACCGGGGCGCGACCCGCCGGGCCCGGCCCGACGCCGGGAGCCGCCGACCCGCACCCGCCCCGGATCGCCGTCGCGCTCGGCAACTCGCCGGACTTCGTGGTGAGCTGCCTGGCCGCGCTGCGCGCCGGGCTGGTCGCGGTGCCGGTCAACCCCGGCCTCACCGCCCCCGAGCTGCGGCATGTGCTGGCCGACTCCGGCGCCTCGGTGCTGATCTGCACCGAGCGGGTACGCGACCTGGTCGCCGACGCCGCCGGGGACCTGCCCGCGCTCGTCGCCGTGCACACCGCGCCGCCGGTGGCCGACGCCGGTCACCCGTTCCCCGACCGGGGCGGCGACGACCTGGCGCTGCTGCTCTACACCTCCGGCACCGAGGGGCGGCCCAAGGGCGCGATGCTGACGCACCGGGCGCTGGCGGCCAACCACGAGCAGGTCGGCCGCATCGACCCGCCCGTCGTCGGCCCGGACGACACCGTGCTGCTGGCGCTGCCGCTGTTCCACGCGTACGGGCTGAACGCGGGGCTCGGCGCGGTCGTCCACCATGGCGCGACCGGGGTGCTCGTCGACGACCTCGGCTCCGACGCGGGGCTGGCCGTGATCGCCCGGCACCGGGTCACCGTGCTGGTCGGCGTACCGTCGATGGTGGCCGCCTGGTCCACGGCGGACGGCGCCGCCCTCGCCGCGGCGATGGCGTCGGTCCGGGCCGTGGTCTGCGGCGCGGCGCCGCTGGAGCCGGCCGTCGCGGCCCGCTTCGCCGAGGTCGCCGGCCGCCCGGTGCACGTCGGGTACGGCCTCACCGAGACCGCGCCGGTGCTCACCTCCACCCTGGTCGGCGGGGAGCCGAAGCCCGGCTCGATCGGCCGGCCGCTGCCCGGCGTCGAGTTGCGTCTGGTCGGGACCGACGGGGCCGACCTGTGGCGCGACGGCGTGGCCGAGCCGGAGGACGACGCCGACGAGCTGGACCTCTCCGACGCCATGCCCGGCACCGACCCGGGCCAGGTCGTGGTGCGCGGGGCGAACGTCTTCGCCGGCTACTGGCCGGACGGCCGGGGCGGCCCGGACGCCGACGGCTGGTGGCCCACCGGCGACGTGGCGTACGCCGACTCCGACGGCGACCTCTTCCTGGTCGACCGGATCGGCGAGCTGATCCTGGTCAACGGGTTCAACGTGTACCCGCACGAGGTCGAGCTGGTGCTCTCCGCGCACCCGGGGGTGGCCGAGTCGGCGGTACTGGGTGTGCCGCACCCGCGGACCGGCGAGACTGTCCGGGCGTACGTGGTGCCGGCGCCGGGGCGTCCGGTGACCGGTGAGGAGCTGCTCGCCCACTGCGCCCGCAACCTGGCCCGGTTCAAGTGCCCGACCGCCGTCGAGTTCGTCGACGAGTTGCCGCACTCGGTGATCGGCAAGGTGCGCAAGACCCTGCTCCGGACGGCGTCGTCCCCGGCGTCCCCGGTGCCGTCCCCGGCGGCGTCGCCGGAGACCCGCCCGCCGGCCCCGGCCGGCGCCAGCACGACGGAGGAGACCGATGCGTGAGCCCCGACTCACCCTGATCACCCGCCCCGGCTGCCACCTCTGCGACGAGGCGAAGCTGGCGCTGGACCGGGTGGTGGCGGTCACCGCGGACCGGTGGACCGAGAAGGACGTCACCGACGACATCGAGCTGGAACGCGAGTACGGCGACCGGCTGCCCGTGGTGCTGCTCGACGGCAAGGAGCACGGCTACTGGCGGGTGGAGGAGGAGCGGCTGCTGCGGGACCTGACCACGCCGCAGCTGTAGTGCCGGGCGCTATGGTGCTGCCATGACCCCGGCACGCAACCACCTGGTGTGGGACTGGAACGGCACCCTGCTCAACGACCTGAGTCTGGTGGTCGCCTGCACCAACGCCGCCTTCGCCAGCGTCGGCGGGCCCGCCGTGACCGCCGACGAGCACCGGGTACGGTTCCGCCGCCCGATCGCCGACTACTACGCCGAGGTGCTCGGCCGGGCGGTCGACGACGACGCGTTCGGCCGGCTGGACCGGATCTTCCACGACGCGTACCGCACCGGGCTGACGACCTGCGAGCTGGCGCACGACGCCACGGTCGCGATGGCCGCCTGGTCGGGCAGCCAGTCCCTGCTGTCCATGTGGTTCCACGAGGAACTGGTGCCGACCGTGCACACGTACGGGCTCACCGGGCACTTCGTCCGGGTGGACGGGCTGCGGGCGACCGTCGGCGGCGACCGCAAGGCCGCGTCGCTCCGGCGGCACCTGACGGAGCTGGGCGTGGACGGCCGGGACGTGGTGCTGATCGGGGACTCCGTCGACGACGCCGACGCCGCCGTGTCGGTGGGGGGCCGCGCCGTCCTCTACACCGGCGGGTTCACCGACGCGGCACGGCTGCGCGCCTCCGGCCACCCGGTCGCCGACACCCTCAGCGAGGCGGTCAGCCTGGCGGCCACGCTGCCCTGACCGGTCCCGGCCTCCGTCCGGGCCCCGGCGGCAGACCGGCGGCCGGTCCGTGCGCTGGTGGCAGGGTCGGGCGGCGGGTCAGTTGCGCAGGTAGGCCAGCACCGCCAGGACCCGGCGGTGCTGCTCCGTGTCGGGCGGGAGCTGGAGCTTCGTGAAGATGTTCCGGACGTGCTTCTCGACGGCGCCGTCGGTGACCACCAGGGTCTTCGCGATCGCCGTGTTGGAGCGGCCCTCGGCCATCAGCGCGAGCACCTCGCGTTCGCGCGGGGTGAGCTCGCGCAGCGGGTCGTCGCGCCGCCGCCGGGCGAAGAGCTGGCCGACCACCTCGGGGTCGAGCACCGTCCCGCCGGCGGCCACCCGGTCCAGCGCGTCGAGGAACTCGTCGATCGCGGCCACCCGGTCCTTGAGCAGGTAGCCGATCCCGCCTCCGCCGCCACCGGTGGTGGCGAGCAGGTCGTCGGCGTACGACACCTCGACGTACTGGGAGAGGACCAGGATCGGGGTGCGGGGCACCAGGCGGCGGGCCTCCACCGCCGCGCGCAGCCCCTCGTCGGTGTGCGACGGCGGCATCCGGACGTCGACGATCGACACGTCCGGCCGGTGCGCCACCACCGCCGCCACCAGCGCGTCGCCGTCGGCCACGGCCGCCACCACCTCGTGCCCGCGCTCGGTGAGCAGCCGTACCAGCCCCTCCCGGAGCAGCACCGCGTCGTCCGCGATCACGATCCGCATGCCCTGTTGTCTACCACGTACGGCTCACAGCGGGAGTTCCGCGCGGATCTTGGTGGGCCCGCCGGCCGGGCTGACCACGGAGAGCCGGCCCCCGGCGGCGCGGATCCGGTCGGCGATGCCGACCAGCCCGTGCCCCTTGGCCAGGTGGGCGCCGCCCTGCCCGTCGTCGTCGACGTCGACCTCCAGCCGCCCGTCGTGCCGGGCCACGGTGACCTGGCACTCGGTCGCCCGGCTGTGCTTGGCGACGTTGGTCAGCGCCTCGGACACCACGAAGTAGGCGGTGCTCTCGACCGCCGGGTCGAGCCGGCCGGCCGGGCTGGCCAGTTCCGGGTCCACCCGCAGCTCGATCGGGATCAGGCCGCGCCCGGCCAGTGCCGCCAGGGCGCTGGGCAGTCCCCGGTCGACAAGGATCGGCGGCGCGATGCCCCGGGACAGGGCGCGCAGCTCGGCGAGCGTCTCCCGGGTCTGGGTGACCGCCTCGTCCAGGGTGCGCCCGGCGGCCCGCGGGTCGGTGGCGAGTTGCTGGCGGGCCCGGCTGAGGTCCATCGCGAGCCGGACGAGGCGCTGCTGCGGGCCGTCGTGGATGTCCCGCTCCAGTCGGCGCAGCGCGCTCGCCTCGGCGGAGACGGCGGCCCGCTTCTGTTCCTCCAGCACGGTGATCCGGTTGCGCATCTCGGCCACGCCGGTGAGCAGCGCCCGGCCGAAGCCGGCCTGCAGCAGCGCGCAGCCCCGGGCCACGATCGGCAGGGTGATCAGGAAGAACAGCCCGATCGCGGTGTGCAGCCCGATCCGGACGACTGTCGAGTTGCCGAGGCCGAGGAGCTGGGGGAGGCCGACGTCCTCCGGGTCGCCGTGCGGCAGCGTCCAGTCGTACGCCCAGTAGAGGGTGCCGGCGACGGCGCCGGCCCACCAGACCAGCGTGACCACGAAGGTGACGATGGCCACGATCAGCTTGAGGATGCCGTGCGCCAGGTCGAGCCAGGACTGCGCGTCCCCCATCGGCACGAAGATCCGCCGCCAGGCGCTCGCGCCGGGCTCCGGGAGCCGGTACTGGGGGCGGATCCGGGCCTGGTGGAGCACGGTGGGCAGGCGGAGGCGCTCGATGTCGGCGAGGCCCCGGGCGGCGTAGAGGGTGCCGCTGAGGATCGGCAGGCCGATCACCGTCACGACCAGCCCCAGCCCGGCAGCGAGGCCGACCAGCAGGACGACGAAGCTGGCCAGGGCCAGCGGGAGGCCCAGCAGCACGTAGCCGGAGTCCAGCAGGAGCTGTCGGGAGATGGTCGGCGCCGGCACGGGCTGATCGGCGGCGACGGGTACGGCGGTCATGTCAAGAGGCTAGGCAGCGCGGGGTCGCCGACCCATCCCGTCGGCCCGCCTCTGCGGCGTAGGGCTGGCCCTACCGTGACCGGATCGTGGGCGAGCCGTGGGCCGCGCGATTGGTCAGAGAAGTCGTAATTGAGCAATAATCGGCGCTACCGGCACCATCGCCACCGCCCCGAGGTCGGGCGGTGGCCGGCGGCGGCCACTGGATCGATCTTGCGGAATGGAGGCGCTGGTGAAGCCGCGTCGCGAGCTTTCAAGATCGCGATTTGTGCACGCGTTCACAAGCGCCTACTCTGTAGTTCCGACGCGCCCTGCTAGCACAGCCGGCAATCTCGGTCGCCAGCGGGGATCCCCAAACGGCCGGCCGCCCGAGTTGGCCGAGGATCGCACCGCACGGAGTCTCATGAGTCAGCACCGTCACCCTGGCGCGCCCGGCCGCGCCGGTGCCGTACCGGCGCTCCCGGATCTGCCGGAGGCGACCGTCGCGCGGCTCCCGGAATACCTCCGTGCCCTGCACAACCTCGCCGAAACCGGCCACGAGACCGTGTCCAGCGAGGGGCTGGCCAGCGCCGCCGGCGTGAACTCCGCGAAGCTCCGCAAGGACCTCTCACACCTCGGCTCGTACGGGACCCGTGGCGTCGGCTACGACGTGGCGCTGCTGGTCGACCAGATCGAGTACGTGCTCGGGCTCACCCAGCGGCGGGCCGTCGCCCTGGTCGGCGTGGGTAATCTCGGTCACGCCCTCGCCGGCTACGACGGCTTCGCCAGCCGCGGCTTCCGGATCGCCGCCCTCTTCGACGCCGACCCCGCCCGGGTCGGCGAGGAGATCAGCGGGCTGGTCGTCCGGCACATCGACGAGCTGCCCCGGGTCGCCGTCGAGGAGGCCATCGCCATCGGCGTGATCGCCACCCCGGCCCCGGCCGCCCAGGCGGTGGCGGACCAGCTCGTGGCCGTCGGTGTGACGAGCATCCTGAACTTCGCCCCGTGCGTACTCTCGGTTCCGGAGGGGGTCGACGTGCGCAAGGTCGACCTCGCGATCGAGCTGCAGATCCTGTCCTTCCACGAGCACCGCAAGGCATCGCTGACCGCGCTGCCCGCCACCGGTGGGTCCGCCCTGACCGCCCTGCCCGGGGGGCTCGCCGTCACCGACCCGCAGGAGGCGATCGGCACGTGAAACTGCTCGTCGTCGGCGCGTCCTACCGCACCGCTCCCGTCGCCACGCTGGAGCAGCTCGCGGTCGGCCCCGCGGACCTCACCCGCACCCTGGACCGCCTGGTCGCCCAGCCGTACGTGACCGAGGCCGTGATCGTCTCCACCTGCAACCGGGTGGAGGTCTACGCCGCCGTGTCCGGCTTCCACGGCGGCCTCGGCGACATCTGCGCGGTGCTGGCCGACCAGGCCGGCTGCCAGCCCGCCGCGCTCGCCAGCCACCTCTACGTGCACTTCGACGCCGCCGCCGTGGACCACGTCTTCCGGGTCGCCGCCGGGCTCGACTCGATGGTCGTCGGCGAGGCGCAGATCCTCGGCCAGCTCCGGGACGCCTACCATTCCGCGACCGGGGCCGACACCGCCGGGCGGCTGCTGCACGAGCTGATGCAGCAGGCGCTGCGGGTCGGCAAACGGGCGCACGCGGAGACCGGGATCGACCGGGCCGGCCAGAGCGTGGTGACCGCCGCGCTGGAGCTGGCCGCCGGGCACCTCGACGGCGACCTCGCCGGCCGTCCCGCGCTGGTGGTCGGCGCGGGCGCGATGGGGTCGCTGGGCGTCGCCACGCTGTCCCGGCTGGGCGCCGGGCCGCTCACGGTCACCAACCGGGGCGCCGACCGGGCCGTCCGGCTGGCCGAGGCGTACGGGGCCAGTGCGACGCCGATGGCGGAGCTGACCACCGTGCTCTCCACAGTGGACATCGTAGTGGCCGCCACCGCGGCCACCGAAGCGGTCCTCACCCGTGATGTGGTGACCCGGGCGCTCGCCGGACGCGACCCCGGCCGGGGGCCGCTCGTCCTGCTCGACCTGGCCGTGCCGCGCGACGTGGAGGCCGGCGTCGCCGAGCTGCCCGGCGTCGAGGTCATCGACATCGACCGGATGGCGACGCTGCTCGCCGACGGGCCCGCCGCCGCCGACGCCGCCGCCGTCGAGCGGATCGTGGCCGGCGAGGTCGACGCCTTCCTCACCTGGCTGCGCGGCGCCGACGTGGCGCCCACGGTGGCCGCCCTGCGTGGCCGCGCCGACGACGTGGTCGGCGCCGAGCTGCGCCGGCTCGCCCAGCGCCGCCCGGACCTCACGGACGACCAGCGCGCCGAGGTGGCCCGGACGGTGCACCGGGTGGTGCAGCGGCTGCTGCACCAGCCGACCGTGCGGGTGCGCCAGTTGGCGGCCGAACCCGGCGGCGACCAGTACGCGGCCCTGCTGCGCGAGCTGTTCGACCTCAAGGTGCCGCAGACGTCCCCGGTCGACAACGTCCCTGACATCGTGGCCGGCGACGCCGCGCCGCCGTTCGGCCTCGCCGACAACTTGCCGCCGTTCGGCCTCGCCGACGTCCCGCCGCCCGTCGGCCTCGCCGACATCCCGCCGTCGACGGGTTCCGCCGACGTCCCGCCCCTCGGAGGTGAGCGATGAGCACGCCCCTGCGCCTCGGTACCCGGGGCAGCAAACTGGCGATGGCCCAGTCCGGCCACGTCGCGGAGGCCCTGACCGCCGCCACCGGCCGGCCCGTCGAGCTGGTCGAGGTGGTCACCGCCGGCGACCGCTCGTCCGCGCCGGTGCACCGGCTCGGCGTCGGCGTCTTCGTCTCCGCCCTGCGGGACGCCCTGACCGCCGGCACCATCGACTTCGCGGTGCACTCCTACAAGGACCTGCCCACCGCGGCGGCGGCCGGGCTGCACATCGCGGCGGTGCCGATGCGGCAGGACCCGCGGGACGCGCTTGTCGCCCGGGACGGCCGGACGCTCGCCGAGCTGCCCTCCGGCGCGACCGTGGGCACCGGAGCGCTGCGCCGCATCGCCCAGCTGCACGCCCTCGGGATGCAGCTGGAGGTCACCCCGATCCGCGGCAACGTCGACAGCCGCCTCGCGCGGGTGCTCGGCCCGGAGGCCGACCTCGACGCGGTCGTCCTGGCCCGGGCCGGGTTGGCCCGGCTCGGGCGTACCGACGTGATCACCGAGACGCTCGACCCGATGCTGATGCTGCCCGCGCCCGCCCAGGGCGCGCTGGCGGTGGAGTGCCGGGCCGACGACACGGACCTGGTCGAGCTGCTCGCCGTGCTCGACCACGCACCGTCCCACGCCGCGGTCACCGCGGAACGGGCGCTGCTGGCCACCCTGGAGGCCGGATGCTCCGCCCCGGTCGCCGCCTACGCCGTCGTCGCCGAAGGCGAGCCAACCGGCTCGGGCGTCGAGGGTGACTTCGTCCAGGAGATCTATCTGCGCGGGGCGGTGATCAGTCCGGACGGCACGAGAGACCTCCGGCTGTCCCGCACCGGAACGCTCGCCGACGCGGCGGAGATCGGCAAGGCACTCGCCGCCGAACTCCTCGACCTCGGCGCCGACTCGATCCTCGGCCACGATGGACACGCCGGCCCGGGGACCCAGCAATTTGGGAGCACAGAATGACCCGCACCCGTAAGCCCGTAGGCCGCATCGCCTTCGTCGGGGCCGGTCCCGGCGACCCGGGCCTGCTGACCCGCCGGGCGCACGACGCTCTGGTCGACGCCGACCAGGTGGTGTACGACCGGGGAGTCCCCGAGTCGCTGCTCGACGCCGTCCGCGCCCAGGCCAGGGAAGACGCCCAGTTCACCCCGGCGGAGGGCGCGCCGGGTGACGTGGCGAAGGTGCTGATCTCGGCGGCCCGTTCCGGGCTGAACGCGGTGCACCTGGTCGCCGGCGACCCGTTCGGCCACGATTCGGTCGTCAAGGAGGTGCAGGCGGTCGCGCGGACCGCCGCACACTTCGAGGTGGTTCCCGGGGTCGGCCAGGCCGAGGGGGTGGCGACCTACGCGGGCGTGCCGCTGCCGGGCGTACGGACGGCGGCCGATGTCGAGGACGTCAGCACGCTGGACTTCGACGCGCTGGCCGCAGCCGTCGGCCGGGGCTCGCTGGCCCTGGCCGTGGACGCCGGCGACCTCGCCGCGATCCGCGACGGGCTGCTCGCGGCCGGGGTGGAGGGCACCACCGGCGTCGGGGTGACCGGCGACGGCACCGGCGAGACGCAGTACACCACCACGTCGACCGTGGACTCGTTCGTCGCGGCGGCGCTCGGCTTCACCGGCCGGGTGGTCCTCACCGTAGGCGAGGGCGTGGGCCAGCGGGACAAGCTGAGCTGGTGGGAGAACCGGCCGCTGTACGGCTGGAAGGTCCTCGTGCCCCGCACCAAGGAGCAGGCCGGCGTGATGAGCGCGCGGCTGCGCGCGTACGGGGCCATCCCCTGCGAGGTGCCGACGATCGCGGTCGAGCCGCCGCGCACCCCGGCCCAGATGGAGCGGGCGGTCAAGGGCCTGGTCGACGGCCGGTACGCCTGGGTGATCTTCACCTCCGTCAACGCGGTCCGCGCGGTCTGGGAGAAGTTCGCCGAGCACGGCCTGGACGCCCGGCACTTCGGCGGCGTCAAGATCGCCTGTATCGGTGAGGCGACCGCCGACGCCGTCCGCGCGTTCGGCATCCAGCCCGAGCTGATCCCGTCGGGGGAGCAGTCCTCCGACGGGCTGCTGGCCGAGTTCTCGCCGCACGACGAGATCCTCGACCCGGTCGGTCGGGTGCTGCTGCCGCGTGCCGACATCGCCACCGAGACCCTCGCCGCCGGGCTCACCGAGCGTGGTTGGGAGGTCGACGACGTGACCGCCTACCGGACGGTCCGGGCCGCCCCGCCGCCCGCCGAGATCCGGGACGCGATCAAGTCGGGTGGCTTCGACGCCGTGCTCTTCACGTCCAGCTCGACGGTGCGCAATCTGGTGGGTATCGCGGGGAAGCCGCACGCCCGTACCGTCGTTGCAGTGATCGGGCCCAAGACGGCGGAGACCGCGACGGAGTTCGGCCTGCGGGTCGACGTCCAGCCGCCGCACGCCTCGGTCCCCGATCTGGTGGAGGCGCTCGCCGCCTACGCCGTCGAGCTGCGCGAGAAGCTCGCCGCCATGCCGGCGAAGCAGCGCCGTGGCTCGAAGGTGCAGGGGCCGACCGCCCTGAGGTTCCGGTAGTCGTAGCAGGAGGTCCGTGATGCCGTACCCCGAGATCCGGCCCCGCCGGCTGCGCCGCAACGCGGCCATCCGGCGGCTGGTCTCCGAGACCCGTGTCGACCCGGCCGAGCTGGTCGTGCCGATGTTCGTCAGGGAGGGGTTGACGGAACCGCGGGTTATCGCGTCGCTCCCGGGGGTGCTCCAGCACTCCCGGGACTCGCTCCGCAAGGCCGCGGCCGAGGCGGTCCAGGCGGGCGTCGGCGGGATCATGCTCTTCGGCGTGCCGGAGCGGCGGGACGCCACCGGCTCCGGCGGGATCGACCCGAACGGCATCCTCAACGTCGCGATCCGCGACGTCGTCGCCGAGGTGGGCGACGCCACTGTGGTGATGAGCGACCTCTGCCTGGACGAGTTCACCTCGCACGGGCACTGCGGCCTGCTCACCCCCGACGGTGGCGTCGACAACGACGCCACGCTGGAGGCGTACGCCGAGATGGCGGTCGCCCAGGCCGCCGCCGGGGTCGGTGTGGTCGGGCCGTCCGGCATGATGGACGGCCAGATCGCCGTGGTACGCCGGGCGCTCGACGCCGCGGGCCACCAGGACGTCGCCGTGCTGGCGTACGCCGTCAAGTACGCCTCGGCCTTCTACGGCCCGTTCCGGGACGCGGTGGAGTCGGCCCTGGAGGGCGACCGCCGCACCTACCAGCAGGACCCGGCCAACCTGCGGGAGTCGCTGCGCGAGGTCGAGCTGGACGTCGCCGAGGGCGCCGACATGGTGATGGTCAAGCCCGCCCTGCCCTATCTCGACGTGGTGTCGGCGGTCCGCGCGGCGGTGGACGTCCCGGTCGCCGCCTACCAGGTCTCCGGCGAGTACGCGATGGTCGAGGCGGCCGCCGCCAACGGCTGGATCGACCGGGAGCGGGTGATGCTGGAGACGCTCACCTCGATCCGTCGGGCCGGCGCGCAGGTCATCCTCACCTACTGGGCGGTCGAGGCCGCCGGACTCCTCCGCCAGCGCTACTGACCCAACCCGCCCCAGCGCGACCCGCCCCAGCGCGGCCCGGCTTGGCCCAGTGCGGCGCGACCCGGCGCGGGCGGGTCCTGCCCGGCGTGGTCTGTTCGGGCGCGCCCTGATCCGGTCCGACCCCTTCGGTCTCCGACCCGGTCGGGGCAGCGGAGCGGGTTCTAATCGAGCCAACTCATTCCTCTGCCGCCCGTCTCGGGACACTCGCCGGACCTTCACCTGCCCACTCGCCGTCCAGTGCGATGTGCTGGTGCGTGGCGTTGTCGTTCCTTGCAGGCATACGCAGGCGTCAGTGCTAGTCGCCCGCTTCGAGTAGACGTCCGCTCCGCATGCGGAGCATTCCCCTGACCGTAACGCTGAGTACTCGACCTGCGCCTCGGATCCCACCGCCCTTCGGACGCTTTGCTCTGCATCCCTATATGCGCCAGTAACCCGGAGTGCCTGTTGCGTATGGGGATGCAGAGCAAAGGGCGTGCAGAGGTTCGTCGGTCCTTCGGAGGGCCAACACTGAAGTCGCTGGTCATAGCGCTGTGGCTGTCAGCGGCGGTGATCGAGGGTCGTTCAGTGCCGGATATGCCATCACTTAGCGTAGGCGGCGGCAGAAAAACCGCTCCTGTTACGGTCCGTTACTGTCTGGCTGGGTTCGCCCCGGGGTGTGGGGGAAGGACCGGTCGTCGGTTTTCCACAGGTGGCTGAGTTATCCACAGGCGGAGCGGGCGGGATTGCGGGAGAGGCATCGCAGCCGGGAGCGTGACGGGATGACCGAGCTTCCCGCCGAACCGGAAATTGACCGGGATTCCGGCCGACCGGCTGGCTTCGACCAGTTGTCCGGTGCCGCCGGGCCGTCGGGACCCGCAGGGCTGTCGGTCGGCGCTGGGCCGGCGGGTGCCGTTGGGCCGCCGGGCGGCGCTGAGCTGTCGGGACCCGCGGGGCTGTCGGGCGCCGCTGGGCCGTCGGGCGCCGCTGGGCCGTCGGGCGGCGTCGGGCCGTCGGGCGGCGACCAGGCGGTGGGTACCGATCAGGGGGCGGGATCGCGCGAGCCGCCCGTGCTGCTGACCGAGCCGTTCGACACCCCGTGGCCGGCTGCGGGCATCGTCCGGGCGGTCCGGCGGCATGCCAGCCTCAGCCAGCGGGAGCTGGCCCGGTGGGCCGGGGTGAACCATTCCACCGTCGGGCGGATCGAGGCGGGCCGGATGGTGCCCAGCATCCTGCTCCTGCGCCGCATCATCGGGGTCGCCGGGTTCCGGCTGGCCGTCGTCGACGAGTTCGGGCGGGTGCTGAAGCCGATGCGGGACTGGCAGGACACCCGCGACGGGGCGGGGCGTCGATACCCCTCGCACCTGGACACCATTCTCGACCCCGAGCCGGGCGAGTGGTGGGCGGACATCTACGGGCTGGCCCGGCCGCCGGAGACGTTCTACCGCGACCGCCGGGTCCGCGACGCCATGCGGCGGCGCAGCCAGTGGGAGGTGCGGGTGGCGAAGTACCGCAGCGTGCCCCCGCCGCCGCGTGTGCCTCCACCGCCTCGCGTGCCCCCGCCGTCGCGGCTGCCCGGCCCGGGCTTGACGTGGTGAGCGGACGGCCCGCCGGCCAGGACGTTCCTGGGCGGCGGGCCGTCGGGGTGGGCTCCGGTGTGACGTCAGTCGTCGTCGGTGATGGTGCCCACGGCGAGAGGATCGGCCAGCCGCAGGCCGGGCACCCCGGCCACGACCAGGTTCACCTTCTCGTCGGCCTCCCGCTTCCGGTCACCGCGTACGGTCACCGGGAAGGCCAGCGACGTCTGCCCGGCGGCCAGGACCTTGCAGCCGACGTACGGGTCGTAGTCGGCGCCGGCCTGGGCCGTGGTGCCGTAGGTGGCGGCACAGAGCAGCACCGGCTGGGACAGCGGGCGCGACACGGTGACCGTGTAGGTCAGCGGCCGGGTGCCCCGGTCGCCCTCGGCCACCGGGGCGTCGCCGACGCTCAGCGACGCCCGGGAGCGGAAGCGGGCCACTTGCGGGTCGTGGTCGCTGGAACCCCGGCTGCCGTCGGCCGCGTGGTCGGCCGGCCAGTCGGCGTTGACGTGCGCGGCCCGCATCTCCACCAGGTCCCGGTGCAGTGCGCCGTTCACGAACAGGTGGTCCAGCGTCTGCGCCTGCCCCTCGAAGCTGTACGAGTAGGCGGACGACGGCGCGTCGGCGAGCAGGTCGTCCCACAGGTTGCGCATGCCCGCCCCGTACAGCGGCCCGAGCTGGTCCGATGGGGTGGGGTCCGCCGCCGTCGCGATGGGATCGTCGGGGCGGGGGAAGACGTTCAGGTCCCCGCCGTAGACCACCCGCGCGTGCGGGTCCGACGCCTCGATCGCGGTGACGATCGCGGCCCCGTACGCGGCCTGCTCCCGGCGCTGCCCGACCCGGCTGTCCGGGCCGGACGAGTAGTGGTTGCTGGCGGCCCAGAGCGTGTAACGCTCGGCGGAGCCGGGCGCGGCGGCGACCGTGAACTTGCCGAGCTGCGGTGCGCGGGTGAAGACGTTGTTCCCGTCCTTGCCGGTGGACGTGTCCACGTCGTCCGGCAGCACCGCGTTGAGCGCCTTCGGGTTCTGCACGTCCGCGTTGCCCGGCAGCGACGCCCCCCGGTACTCGACGGTCG
Source organism: Micromonospora sp. NPDC049060 (assembly GCF_040649055.1). Classification (NCBI taxonomy): domain Bacteria; kingdom Bacillati; phylum Actinomycetota; class Actinomycetes; order Micromonosporales; family Micromonosporaceae; genus Micromonospora; species Micromonospora sp. NPDC049060. The sequence continues at coordinate 19,108 of NZ_JBEZEV010000062.1, read as the reverse complement.
GCGCCGAGCCCAGCAGCGGGTCGCCGGCGGTGGGCGCCGCCAGCGACACCCGGTCGGTGCGGAACAGGAACGCCGCGGTGATGCCCCGGGCGTCCGCGCCGGTGCGGTCGTACGCGGCCTGGTAGGCGGGGCCACCGGCGGCCGTGATGGCCAGCGCCAGGTCCTGGAGGCTGTCCGGCGCGCCGTCGGCGTTGTCCGTGGTGCCGCAGACCAGCGCGCCGCCGGAGACCGAGCAGATGTCCTGGTCCTCGGCCTCCTGCACCAGGATCAGGTCCGGGGAGTGCAGGTCGGTGGTGATCTGGTCGGCCAGCGCGACGAGCTGCTCGCGGTACTCCTGCTCGCTGCCGGGGACGTAGTCGAACGGCGGGCGCACCCCGGTGCAGCCGGCGTTGCCGGCGAAGTCGCAGCCGTCGAACGGGTCGTCACGGTAGTCGTACAGGTTCTCGACGTTGTAGGTCGCGACCGCCAGCTCCTCCGACCGGTTGGCCGGCTTCGGCGGGTTGTTCGCCGACGGGTCGGCCCCGCCGGTGAACGCCGCCGCCTCGACCTGCACGCCGTACTTCTCGAACGAGTAGTAGAGCCCGCCGACCGCGTCGGCGGTCAGCGTGTCGAACGTGCGCGCCGGCGGGAGCAGCGCGGCGCTGTCGCCCGTGGTGCCCTTCACGCCCATGCTGCCGAGCAGGACGCGCTGCCCGTTGCCGTCGTCGAAGCGGCGGGTCGGGTCGTTGTCGAGCGGGTGCGCGTCCCGGAACACCCGGCGGGCGTACGGGTCGGCGCGGTCGAGCAGCGGGTCGTCCCGGTCGATCACGAAGATCTCGGCGTCGGCGGTGGAGGCGAAGACGTTCCGCCCGCTCACCGCGCCGCTGCCGGCACGTACGCGCAGCCGGGCGCCCTCGTGCCGCTCGAAGAAGCGCTGCGCCGCCGCCACCTCGACCGGCGGCACGGCGTCGGTCACCTGGACCTCGGCGTTCACGTCCACGCCGGAGGCGATCCGGCGCACCAGCGACGCGCCGGAGAGCTGGGTGAAGTTGAAGTACTCGGAGACCCGGGCGCGCAGCACCACCTCGTCGCCGAGCGTCGGCACGTAGCCGCCGATCAGGGAGGTGAACGAGCCCATGAAGACGAAGATGCCGTCCGAGCTGGTCGGGTCGCCGTCAGTGGCGTCCTTGCGGCTCTGCAGAAAGAACCCGTGCTGGTCGCGGCCTGACGAGTCACGCGCGAGGGTCCGCTGGGTGATCACGCCGCGTACGTCGTACAGCGTGCTGCTGGTGCCGTTGCCGGAGGCCGGCGCGAGCGGCGACCGGTCGGCGGGGCCGGACTCGGCGTCGGTGGTCGGGCCCTGCACCTCGCCGACGGTCAGCTCCCGGGTCACCTGCACGGCCAGGGTGCAGGTGGCGGTGTCGCCGTCCGCGTCGGTGGCGGTCAGCACCACGGTGTACGCCCCGGCGGCCAGGTCGGCGCTCGTGCCGACCGTGGCGCGGGCGGTGCCGCCGACCGCGTCGGCCGGCGTGACCGCCGAGCGGCTGACGGAGCCGGTGGCCGGGGTCGGGCTGACCGAGGTGACCGCCAGGTCGACGATCCGGTCGTCCGGGTCGGTGGCGGTGACCTCCCGGGTGGCCGCCGTGCCGACCGAGGTCACCAGCGCCGGTCCGCAGGTGAGCGTGGCGGGCGCGTCGACCGGGCCGCCGCCGTCGACGACGTGCGCGCCGAGCCCGTCGAACGTGTCGACGGGGAAACCGGCCCACTGCGCGGCCGGGTCGAACGCGTCGGAGGGGTCGGTGTCGCCCGAGGTCACGGCGGCCGACCGGCGCAGCGTGTTGTCGGCGGTGCTGGTGACGCCGGTGCCCCACTCGGTGCCCGGGTCGACGCCGACCTGGCCGATCGAGTCGAGCACGGTGCCGCCCCGACGCAGCACGATCGCGTCGTCGCCGTTGAACAGGCTGGCACTGGTGGTCTGGTCGGCCCGGTCCAGGATGCCCGGCGCGGCCGAGGCGGCGGCGAGGACGAAGGCGTCGCCGGCCGCGACGGTGCCGGTGAGGGCCAGGTTCGTCGGCGTGGTGGAGCCGTTGAAGTGCAACTGGAGCTGGTAGCCGCCGGCGGCCAGGTCGACGGCGGCGCCGGTGCCGTTGAACAGCTCGATCGCCTTGTTGTTCGACGAGCCTTCGACGTACTCGGAGATGAAGAGGTCGGTGGGCGCGGCGCTGGCCGCGGTGGGTGCGACGCCGACAGCCGCGACGGTCACGGCGGCGGTGGCGGTCGCGAGCGCGGCAAGAGTGCGGCGCGGGCGCATGAGGCCTCCACGATGGGTGGGCGGGGAACTAACGCACGTTAAGGGGCGGTGCTGACCGCCGTCCATCCCCCACCGGACAGTTTCGTGAACGTTCCGGTCAGCGTCCGGCGTCGAGGCGGTGCACCAGCTCGGCCACGTCGATGCTGTATTCGCACCATTCGCGGTCCGGGCGGTAGCCCAACTCGGCGTTGACCTTGAGCATGGCCTCGTTGGCCTGCGCGTTCCAGGTCTGCACCTCGGTCAGCTCCGCCTCCGCCGAGCGCAGCTCCATCAGCATCCGGGCCTTGATCGCCCGGTCGATGCCGTAGCCCCGGTGGTCCTGCACGACGATGGTGTCGTACTGGTCGGCGCGGGTGGGATGCTGGACCGGCACGACCACCTCGGTCAGCCCCGCCACCTCACCGGTCTGCTCGTGCAGGGCGAGCACGATGTAGGGCTTCATGCCCCGCCGGTGCAGGCAGTCCAGACTGTCGCGCAGCCGCTGCGGGTCGTAGGAGCTGGGGCGCAGCTCGCCGTCCTCGACGTCGCGCACCTCCGCCTTGGCCCGCGCGTACGTCTCGATCAGCTCGTCCGGCGGGCCGCCGGGGTGGAACTCCAGGTGGTAGCCCGCGCCGATGCCGGTGGCCATCTCGGACAGCTCGGCCCAGTCCACCCCGGACAGGTCCAGCACGCTGCGGGTCTCGACGTACTCCTTCGAGAAGCCGAGCGACTCGTAGAAGGCGACGGCCGGCGTGTCGCCGACCACCTCGACCCCGATCGACTGGAATCCCTCCTGGTAGACCCGCCTGGCGGCGGTCAGGACGAGGTCCCGCCCGAGGCCCGTGCGCCGCTCCGCCGGGTGCACCAGCACCTCCAGCACCCCGATGTCACCGAGCAGCAGCACGTGCACGTGGCCCAGGATCGCCCCCGGGCTGCCGTCGGCCGCCGGCTCCGCCTGGGCGACCCAGGAGATCCGCCGCTCGCCGGGCATCACCTCGGCGAGGTATTCCCGCATGGAAGTCTCCCGCCACGGCGGGTCCTGCGGCAGATCGGCCGCCAGGACCGCGTTCAGCGTGTCCAGCAGCGACGCGATCTCGGCGGACGACGCGGTCCTGGGGTCCCACTCGCGCACCATCACCCGTCTAGCTTGCCGCTAACCGCTGCCCGGGGGAAGTGTCCAGTTCTCCAATGTATGCAGACGATCACTTCACGTGCGGCTCGCCTGTCCGTACCGGTTGGCGGTGTCGTAGACGTCCTGGGCGTACCGGCGGACGTCGTTGTAGGACAGGATCGCGTTCCACCAGTCGGCGGGGATGGTCAGGTTCCGGCCGCCCTTGCAGAGGTAGTTGCCGGCGGCGAGGGCGGCGTCGTCCAGGTCGTGCGGGTCCTTGACGCCGTCGTTGTCGGCGTCGGCGCCGATCTCCTGCCAGGTCGTCGGGATGAACTGCATGGGCCCGACTGCCCGGTCGAGGACCGGGTCCTTGTCCATCACACCGCGGTCCGTGTCGGGGATCCGCATCCGGCCGCCCTGCCCGTCGAGCGGCAAGCCGATGATCTCGGGCAGCGCCTTGCCGTCCGGGCGGAGCGTCGCGTTGTTGGCCTGGCCGTGCCCCGACTCGACGAACCCGATGGCCGCCAGGGTGGTCCAGCTCAGCCCGCAGCTGCGGTTGGTCTGGGCGAGCACCACCTCGGCGTAGCCGTACGCCTGCATGGCCACCGGCGAGATGCCGACCTTCGGCCCGACCTGGGCGGCCCAGCCGGCCAGCGCGTCCGACGGCCGACCGGTGATCCCGCCGGGGAGCGGACCGGGCGGCACCGTCCCGCCGGGCAGCACCGTGCCGCCGGGCAGTGGCGTCTGACCGGGCAGCACCGGGCCGCCGGGCAGTGGGGTACCGCCGGGCAGCGGTGCCTGCGGAACGGTGGTCGGCGCGGTGGAGGTGGCGTCGACCGCGACCGGACGGGGTCCCCGGGCCGTCGCGGGCACCAGCAGCGCACCCGCCGCAGCCGTCGCCGCGACCAGGGCGAGCAGGAACACCCCGGGCAGGGTGAGCCGCCCGCTGGGCCGCCGCGACCAGTCCCGGGTCGCGCGGGCGGCGCCCATCGCGACCCGGTGCGGCGGCCGGCGTACGGCGTGCGCGAACTGCACCCGGCGGCGCCGGGGCCCGGTGGCCGGTTTCGTGGTGGGCACGTCGACCTTCGTCTCCGCGAGGTCGCCCGTGGCCGACGCCGCGCCGGCGTCGTCACCGGTCTTCGCCCCGGGCCCGGTCGTGGAGGCCCCGGCCGCGCCGCCGGCCTTCGTGTCGGAGGCGGTTGCGTCGCCCGGCTTCGCGCCCGTGCCGGCGCTGTCGCCCGGCTTCCCGGTCGTGGCTGGCTTCGCGTCGTCGGCCGGCTTCGCCTTCTCGGCGGTGGGGTCGGTCGCCGGCCTGGTTTCCGTGGCCGGCTTCGTGTCGCCGGCGGCGGTGGATCTCAGCCAGGGGCGGCGCGGACGCGGCAACCGCGTCGCGGGTTCGGGCGCGGCGCCGGAACCGGCGAGCGGCCCGTCGATCGGTGCCGCCGGCCGCAGGGGCCGAAGGGTCGTCCTGTCCTCGCCGTCCACCACAAGTTGAGTATCACCCATGTCCCCCCGTACGTCAGGACCGGTCGTACCCTGGTGCCATGCCCCGGTACGAGTTCCGTTGCCGCGCCTGCGGCGACACCTTCGAGGTCAACCGTCCGATGTCGCAGGCCGCTGAGCCGGCGTCCTGCCCGCAGGGGCACGCCGACACCGTCAAGCTCCTCTCCACCGTCGCCGTCACCGGCCGGGGCGGCGGCGGTGCGGCCGGTGGCGCGCCGGCGCCGGCCCGTGGGGGTTGTTGCGGCGGTGGCTGCGGCTGCTGACCTGCGGGCCCGCAGTCGGCTCCGGCCGACCGTTCTCACGATGCGTGATGGTCCGGTATCAGGCAGCATGAGTCCGACGTCACGGGCGGAGGTTCCACCATGTCGCCACGGATCCACCTTCCGAGCGGGTTGGTGACCTTCGTCTTCACCGACATCGAGGGTTCCACCCGGTTGGCCCAGCTGCTCGGCCCGGACTACCGCCCGGTGCTGCGGGAGCACCGCCGGCTGCTGCGCCGCACGATCGCCGCGACCGAGGGCGCGGAGCTGCTGACCGAGGGGGACTCGTTCTTCCTCGTCTTTCCCGACGCGACCGCCGCGCTGACCGCCTGCCTGACCGCGCAGCGGGCGCTGGCGAGCCACGAGTGGCCCACCGCCGACGCCATGCCCCGGGTCCGGATGGGGCTGCACACCGGCTGGGCGGAGCCGCGCGACGGCGAGTACGTCAGCCCGGAGGTGCACCGCGCGGCCCGGATCGCCGCCGCCGCCCACGGCGGTCAGGTGCTCTGCTCGGCGTCGACGGAGCGGCACGCCCAGCCGCTGCCGCCCGACGCGTCCCTGCACGACCTGGGCCTGCACCGGCTGCGCGGCTTCGACGACCGGGAGCGGCTCTTCCAACTGGTCGCCCCCGGCCTGGAGCGGCAGTTCCCGCGGCCCCGCACCGCCGACGCGTCCGCGCACAACCTGCCGACCCCGGTCACCTCGTTCGTCGGCCGGCACGCCGAGCGGACCGAGCTGAAGCGGCTGGTGGAGGCGCACCGGCTGGTCACCGTCCTCGGCGCGGGGGGTGCGGGCAAGACGCGGTTGGCCGTGGAGCTCGCCGTCGACCTGGTGGAGTCGCATCCGGACGGTGTCTGGTTCGTCGACGTCGCCGCGGTCACCGACCCGGGGCTGGTGGCGTTCGAGGTCGCCGCCGTGCTCGGTCTGCGTCCCGAGCCGGGCCGCCCGATGGTCGACACGCTTGTGGAGTACGCGGCCGCGCGCCGGATGCTCGTCCTGCTGGACACCTGCGACGCCCAGCCGGCCGCCTCGGCCGACGTGATCTCCCGGCTGCTCGCCGGCGGGGTGGGTGTCCGGGTGCTCGCCACCAGCCGGGAGTCGTTCGGCCTGCCGGGCGAGGTGGTCTGGCGGATCCCGTCGCTGTCGGTCGACCCGCCGGTGGGCGGGGCGGAGAGCGACGCGGTCGCGCTGCTGCTGGACCGGACGGCGGCGGCCCGGGGCGGCCGGCCGCCGGACCCGGGGGAGTCGGCCGACCTGCGGCGGGTGGTGCGGCGGTTGGACGGGCTGCCGCTCGCCATAGAGCTGGCCGCCGCCCGGCTGCGGGTGCTCTCCGTCGGGCAGCTCGCCGAGCGCCTCGACGACGTGCTGGGCACCCTCGACGCGGGCCGGGAGGACCCGGAGCCGCCGGTGGAGCCGGACCGGGCGGACGGTCGGCCGGACACGGTGGACCTGGTGGCGGCCGTGGGGATGGTGCCGCCCAGCCCGGCCGTCCGGGCGGTGCAGCGTTCCGCCACCGAGCGGCACCTGACGATGCAGGCCACTGTCACCTGGTCGTACCGCACGCTGGGGCCGCGCGCCGCCCGGCTGCTGCGCTGGCTGGCGGTCTTCGCCGGCCCGGTCGACCTGGCGACGGTGGAGTGGCTGCTCGGCGACGACCCGCTCGATCCGCTCTCGGTGCTTGTCGACAAGTCGATGGTGCTGGCGGAGCCGCACGCCTCGGGCAGCACCTACCGGATGCTCGACCCGATCCGGGCGTACGCGGCGCGGCGGCTGGCGGAGGCGGGGGAGGAGAAGTCGGCCCGCAACCGGCACGTGGCGTGGTCGACGCACGCGATGGAGCGCGCCCACCTGGGCCCGGACGGGCGGCCGGTGACCCTGTCGCTCTACGCCCTCGACCCGCTCGCCGGCGAGCTGCGCGCCGCGCTGCGCTGGTGCGCCACCGGCGGCAGTGCCCGGGCCGGCCTGCGGCTGGCCGGGGGACTCGACCAGTGGTGGCGGGAGCGGGGCCTGGCCCGGGAGGGGCGGCTCTGGCTGTTCCGGCTGTACGGGCGGATCGCCGAGACGGGGGAGCGGATCCCGGAGGCCGAGCTGGCGGCGGCGTACCACATGCACTCGCTGCACGCCGGCGCGGACGGCGAGTTCGCCGAGGAGCTGCGCTACTCCCAGCGGGCGGAGGCGGCGGCCCGGCAGGCGGGCGACGCCGGCCTGCTCGCCCGGGTGCTCGCCGGGCGGGCGGCCCCGCTGGTCGACATGGGACAGTTCGCGGAGGCGGAGCGGATCTGCCGCGAGGTGATCGACTGGGCGTCCGGCCAGGAGGTGCTCGGCGACGCGCTCTTCGGGGTGTTCAGCCTGGCCGAGCTGCTCTGGCGGCGGGGCGCCCTGGACGAGGCGGCCGAGCTGCTGGGCGCGGCCCGCCCGGTGGAGGCGGCCCGCCCGGTGGAGCGGGGGCGGCGCTCGGTCGACATGCTGCTCGGGATGGTCGCCCTGGCGCGCGGGGACCTGGTCGCCGCGCACGAGCATCTCCAGGTGGCGCTGCGCTCGCGGATGAGCCACGGCTTCCACGGTCGGGCCTGCGACACGCTCAACGCGATGGCCGTGCGCTGCGCGGCCGGCGGTGACGGGTTGACGGCGGCCCGCCTGTTCGGCGCGGCGGGGGCGACCCGGGCGAGCATGCGCTGCGCCCCGGGCATCTACGGCGGGTACTGGGCGCAGCGGCAGGGGGAGCTGCGCCAGGAGTTGGGCGACGCGACCTTCGACGGCGCGTACGGCGAGGGGACCGAGCTGGGGCTGGAGGAGGCGGCGGCGCTGGCCCTCGCCGTCGAACATCCGGACCTGGCGGTCGGCTCGGCGAGGTTCGGCGCCGGTCACGCCCGCGTGGCTCCCCGCCAGTCCGTCGCCCCGGACCGTCGCCGTCACCACACCGGCCACGCCTGACGGCGGGGTGGGACCCGCCGGTCGGGGTCCGCGTCATCGGGCTGGCCGGGGACGCGAACCCCTTGGCGTACGGGCGCGGTCAGCGCAGGGCGGCGCGGCTCTCGGCGTCTGCCTTCATCCGGGCGGCGCGGTCGATGTCGGACTGCTGCACGGCGGCGAGCGAGCCGAAGGCCTTGACGGCCTGGTAGTACGTCCAGGCGAGGCTGGTGCAGGCGGGCCGCACGGCCGCGTTGTACGTGGCGCAGACCCGCTTCAGGTCGGCGTAGAAGGCGTCGTCGAGGCGGGCCTTGTTCGCCGAGAACCGGCCCATCGCCTTGTAGTTGCGGTAGCCGAAGTCGTGCCGGTAGCAGGAGAGGTTGAACGTGAAGCCGAGCGGGTTGTCCGGGCTCGACGAGCAGTAGTCGGTCGACCAGTTGAATCCGTACGCCGCCCAGGCGCCCTGGTTGAGCCGGCCGGAGTTCCAGGAGCTGTAGCTGGAGGCGCTCGTCTGCGTCCAGCTGGAGAGGACGGACAGCTTCTGCGAGGTCGTGACGGCGGCGGCGGGGGAGGAGACCCCGAAGACGAAGAGCATCGTCAGCACGGCCGAGGCGAGCAGGGTGGTGAGGCGTTTGGGCACGGGTACCTCCGCGGGGGATGTGCGGGTGGGGACGGGGGTTACCGGCGGGTCACCGGAGTGCCGAACAGTGTCGATCATGAATGGTTCCGGGGGATGCGGTGCCCACCGACATTTGGTGACAGGCGTCGAAACAGACGAATGCCCCGGGCGCCAGGGGCACCCGGGGCATTCGGTGTCACGTCAGCGGACGAACGCCGGCGGGCTGGCCGGGCTCTCGTTCGCCAGTCGGTCGAGCGCGGTCACGTAGTAGGTGTACCGCTTGCCGGCCTCGGCGGTGGTGTCCACCCAGGACTGCGTCCGGCTGTCCGCGTCGGCGCGGACCGTGTCGACGAGGTGCGCCGCGTCGGCGAAGTCGCACCGGCCGGCCAGGCCGGTCCCGTCGAAGCGGTAGACCGCGTACGACGTGGCGGTGCCGAGCGGGCCCACGCCGTCAGCCGGCTGGAGCCAGTTCAGGCGGACCCCGTCGGACTGCCGCGCGGCCTTGGTGACCACCGGCATGAGCAGCGGCTTCTTCGGCAGGTGCGTCATGGTCGGGATCAGCGCCGGGCGGGAGTAGTGCTCGGCGGCGTAGATGTCGGTCGCGCCGAGCCGGTTGGCCCGCACCTGCACGGCCGAGAAGTGGACGTTGCCCAGGACCTCCGGGTACTGCCGGTTCAGCGTCAGGTGGTTGGACAGCTCCTGCGGGTTCATCCAGAAGGAGCCGTAGGCCGGGTCACCGCTCTTGTAGTCGGCCTGCCCGATGTAGAGCTGCACCCGGGTGCCCTTGACCACGTCCGCCCACCACGGCACCAGCCGGGTGTAGTCGGCGGCCGGGTACTGGCCCATGTACCAGTAGAGCTGCGGCACGATGTAGTCGATCCACTCCTCCTTGACCCACTTGCGGGTGTCGGCGGAGATGATGTCGTACGACTGGCTGCCGGTGGTGTCCGAGCCCAGCGGGTCGGCCGACTGGTTGCGCCAGATGCCGAACGGGCTGACGCCGAACTTCACCCACGGCTTCTCGGCCTTGATCTTGGCGTTCATCTCCTGGACCAGCAGGTTGATGTTGTCCCGCCGCCAGTCGGCCTTGTCGGTGAAGCCCCGGTTGTGCGCCGCGAAGGTGGCGTCGTCGGGCACCTGGTGGGTGCCGCTCGGGTAGGGGTAGAAGTAGTCGTCGAAGTGCACGCCGTCGACGTCGTACCGCTTGACCGCGTCCATCATCGCGGTCTGCACGAACTCGCGGACCTCGGGGATGCCGGGGTTGTAGTAGAGCCGGCTGCCGGCCACCCCGGCCGGCGGGTAGGCGAAGGTCCACTCGGGGTGCTCGCGGACCGGGTGGTTGGGCGCGAGCTGGTTGATGTCGGCGCCGGCGCCGCCCGGGGCGGGCATGGAGATGCGGTACGGGTTGAACCAGGCGTGGAACTCCAGGTTGCGCTTGTGCGCCTCCTCGACGACGAACTTCAGCGGGTCCCAGCCCGGGTTCTCGCCGCGGACCCCGGTCAGGTACTCCGACCAGGGCTCGTGGGGCGAGGGCCAGAACGCGTCGGCGGTCGGCCGGATCTGGACGACCACGGCGTTGTGGTTGAGCCGCTCGGCGAGGTCGAGCAGCTGGCGGTACTCGGCCTGCTGCGCGGATACGCGGTCCGGCGACGTCTGGGACGCCTTGCTCGGCCAGTCGATGTTGACGACCGAGGAGATCCACATGGCCCGGAACTGCCGCTTCGGCGTGGCCGGGTCGGTGACGCAGGAGGTGGTGGAGGCGGCGGTGGTCGCCGCGTCGGGTGCCGCGCTCGCCGGGGTGGCGGCGACGAGCGCGCCGAGCAGTGCGGCGGCCAGCCCGGCGGCTCCGAGCCGAGTTGCCTTCATGCGGTGTGTCCCTTCGTTGGGGCTCCCGTGTCAGGGGTTCATCGCGGCGCAGACGGCAAGATTCGCCGTTGACATTCTGCCGCTGGTAGGAAATTTTCACACCTCACGGGCTCTGCGCAAGAGTCTGGGCGCGATCGATCCGTCCGTCCACGCCGGCTCCCCCTAGTGGCCGGGCTCACGGGACGCGCCGTGGCGTGGCGCACACGGCGGGTGCTGGCCCGAATAGCCCGAGACGTCAGGGTTTCTGTTGCGGCCCCGCCGTCGGGCCCTTGACGACGGGCTTGCCGTCGGTCCAGACGACCTCGTCGAGCCAGACCTGGCGGCTTTGTACAACGTTGTAAGCAACGTTGTAAAGAGCCGCTCACGCGGTAAAGTGCGCGCCATGGGGGAGGGCGACGTGGTGCGGCACAGGCTCAAGGACGTGGCGGAGCGCGCCGGCGTGTCGGTGAAGACCGTCTCCAACGTGGTCAACGGCTACGTGCACGTCCGGCCCGACACCCGCGCCCGGGTCGAGGAGGCCATCGCCGAGCTGAACTACCGGCCCAACCTCTCCGCGCGCAACCTCCGCAAGGGGCGCACCGGGATCATCGCGTTCGCGGTCCCCGAACTGGACATCCCCTACTTCGCCGAGCTGGCCCGGCACGTCGTCACGGCCGCGGCCGAGCTGGGCTGGACGGTGCTGATCGACCAGACCGGCGGCGGTCGGGAGCAGGAGCGGGTGGCCGCGTCGGGCATCACCGAGCACCTGATCGACGGGCTGATCTTCAGCCCGCTGGCGCTCACCGCCGAGGACCTCACCGGGCTGGCCGGCACCCCGATGGTGCTGCTCGGCGAGCGGGTCGACCACGGTCCCGCCGACCACGTCGGGATCGACAACGTGGGCGCCGCCCGGGAGATCACCGCCCACCTGGCCGGCCTCGGCCGGCGCCGGATCGCCGCCATCGGCTCGCAGCGCACCCCCGAGGGGGCCAGCGCCCGGCTGCGGCTCGCCGGCTACACCGCCGCGCTCGCCGACGCCGGCCTCCCGTACGACGAGCGGCTGGTGGCGCCCGCGACGGCCTGGCACCGCGCGGACGGCGCCGCCGCGATGCGCGGCCTGCTGACCTCCGGCGTACGCCCCGACGCGGTCTTCTGCTTCAACGACACCCTCGCCCTGGGCGTCCTGCGCGCCCTGCACGAGGCGGGCCTGCGCGTCCCCGAGGACGTGGCGGTGGCCGGTTTCGACGACATCGAGGACGGCCGCTTCTCCGTGCCCACCCTGAGCACCATCGCGCCGGACAAGGAGCGCATCGCCCGGCTGGCGGTGGAACTGCTCGCCGGCCGGATCGACGGCGACCGCACCGCCCCGCCCCGGGAACTCTCGGCCCCCTGGCGCCTGGCCCCCCGCGAGAGCACCCTCGGCCGCTGACCCCCGGCTGGCAGGGGTGGCGGTCAGTCGAAGAAACGGGCCAGGTGGGCGGGGGTGGGGCCGTCCGCGTCCGGGGGCAGCGGGGTGAGGTCGGCGAAGATCGAGGCGCCGTCGCAGCCGACGTGCAGGGGATACCAGCGCGGGGTGCCCGGCGGGCGCTGGAGGCAGACGCCCTTGAACGTCTGCACGTCGAGCAGCCGGACGTGGGTCGGGTCGGCGACGGCGTTCACGTGCCGCCACCACGGGCTCATCACGTGCAGCACGCCGCCCGGTCGGAGCGCCCGGTGGCACTCGTCGACAAGCGGCAGGAAGTCGATCAGGTGCTCCAGGATGTGCACCGCGAAGAAGACGTCCACCGAGTCGTCGGCCAGCGGCAGCGAGCCGGAGAGGTCCGCCACCGCGTCCACCCCCGGGGCCGGGAAGATGTCCAGCCCCAGGTTGCCCGGCCACTGCTTGGTGGCGCCGCAGCCCAGGTCGACCACCACCGGGTCGCGCCCGCCGACGCGTACCCGGCACCAGACGCCGAGCACGCCGGCGAGCCGGCCGACCCGGTCCCGGACCAGGCGCAGCTCGTCCTGCCCGGCGACCTCGCCGCTGAGGTGGGCCACCCCCCGGTCGAAGCGCACCTCGACCGCGAGGTCGCGCAGCCGGTCGTCGTGCCGGGCCTGGTCGACCCAGGCCTCGGTGAGGAATCCGTCGACCGCCCGCAGCCGCTCGGCCGAGGGCGGATTCTGTGCCAGCGCGACCATCCGGGCCACCTCCCGCCGGCCGATACCCGGATCCCCGCCCGTTATGCCCCGGACGCCCCGAGCAGGGCGGGCGGTCAGCCGCCGATCGTCCGCCGGGGGCGTCCGCCGCCGCGCATCCGCTGCCGGGGCGGCGGGGCGGCCGCCTTGGGCCGCTTGAGGTGGTAGCGGTGCAGCTCGCTGTTGCCGGGCATGGACGGGTCCTCGCTCATCGCGACCAGCTCCCAGCCCTGGTCACCGGCCCGGTTCAGGTGGGCCAGCGCGGTGTCGCCGTAGGGCGTCACGTCGACCATCGAGCCGTCCGGGCCGTACCAGACGAAGACGATCTCCCAGCCGATGTCGGTGGTGGCCGCCTGGCGGCGGCGGACCAGCAGCGCGTACTCCCACTTGAGCATGGGGTCATTCTCACCCGCCGCGAGCGGGTCGGCACGGATCAATCCTCGGCGATCCGCCCGGCGGCCACCCGCAGCCGCCGGTTCGTGGTCACGGCGTCGAGCATCCGCCGGTCGTGGGTGACCAGCAGCAGCGTGCCCGGGTAGCTGGCCAGCGCCGACTCCAGCTGCTCGATGGCGGGCAGGTCCAGGTGGTTCGTCGGTTCGTCCAGCACCAGCAGGTTCACCCCGCGCCCCTGGAGCAGCGCCAGCGCCGCCCGGGTCCGCTCGCCCGGCGACAGGGTCGCCGCCGGCCGCAGCACGTGCCCCGCGCGCAGGCCGAACTTGGCCAGCAGCGTGCGCGCGTCCGCCGGCGACAGCTGCGGTACGGCGGCGCCGAACGCGTCGATAAGCGGCACGTCGCCGAGGAACAGTCCCCGGGCCTGGTCCACCTCGCCGACCACCACGCCCGGGCCGAGCGCGGCGTGCCCGGAGTCGAGGGGGAGCCGGCCCAGCAGGGCGGCGAGCAGGGTGGACTTGCCGGAGCCGTTCGCCCCGGTCACCGCCACCTTGTCGGCCCAGTCGATCTGGAGGGTCACCGGGCCGAGGGTGAAGTCGCCCCGGCGTACGACGGCGTCGCGCAGCGAGGCCACGACGGCGCCGGCGCGGGGCGCAGCGGCGATCTCCATCCGCAGCTCCCACTCCTTGCGCGGCTCCTCGACCACCTCCAGCCGCTCGATCAGGCGCTCGGTCTGCTTGGCCTTGGCCGCCTGCTTCTCGGTCGACTCGGCGCGGAACTTGCGGCCGATCTTGTCGTTGTCGGTGGCCTTGCGGCGGGCGTTCTTCACGCCCTTCTCCATCCAGGCCCGCTGGGTGCGGGCGCGCGCCTCCAGGCCGGCCCGGGTGTCGGCGTACTCCTCGTAGTCCTCCCGCGCGTGCCGGCGGGCGACCTCGCGCTCCTCCAGGTAGCCCGCGTAGCCGCCGCCGTAGTGCCGGACCTGCTGCTGGTGCAGGTCCAGTTCCAGCACGCGGGTGACCGTGCGGGCGAGGAACTCCCGGTCGTGGCTGACCAGCACCGTGCCGGCGCGCAGCCCGGTGACGAACTCCTCCAGCCGCTCCAGGCCGGCCAGGTCCAGGTCGTTGGTCGGCTCGTCGAGCAGGAACACGTCGTAGCGGCTGAGCAGCAGCGAGGCCAGCCCGGCCCGGGCCGCCTGGCCGCCGGAGAGGCCCGTCATCGGGTGCTCCAGGTCGACCGTGAGCCCCAGCTCGGCGGCCACCTGCTCGGCCCGTTCCTCCAGGTCCGCCCCGCCGAGGGCGAGCCAGCGCTCCAGGGACTCGGCGTACGCGTCGTCGGCGCCGGGCACGCCGTCGGTGAGCGCGGCCGTCGCCGCGTCCAGCGCCGCCTGCGCGGCGGTGACGCCGGTGCGCCGCGCCAGGAAGTCCCGCACGGTCTCGCCGGGCCGCCGCTCGGGCTCCTGCGGCAGGTGCCCGACGCTCGCCGTGGGCGGGCTGAGGGTCACGCTGCCGGCCTCCACCGGCAGCAGTCCGGCGAGGGTACGCAGCAGCGTCGACTTGCCGGCCCCGTTCGGCCCGACCAGCCCCACCACGTCCCCCGGTGCGACCACCAGGTCCAGCCCGGCGAACAGTGCCCGGTCCCCGTGCCCCGCGGCCAGCCCCTTGACGATCATCGTCGCGCTCATCAACCCCCGACCCTATCCGCCCCGTTGGCCCACCCTCGCTTCGCGCCCCGGGAGGTACGCGGCACACTGCTCGGGTGGTGACCACACTGGCGATCGACTGTGGCGGCGGCGGGATCAAGGCATCCGTGCTGGACGAGGCGGGCACGATGCGCGCCCGGCCGCTGCGGGTGCCCACGCCGTACCCCCTGCCGCCGGCGCTCTTCGTGAAGACGCTGCTGGACCTCGCCGGCCGGCTGCCCACGGCGGACCGGCTCACCGTCGGCCTGCCGGGCATGATCCGGCACGGGGTGGTGGTGGCCACCCCGCACTACGTGACCCGCTCCGGGCCCCGGTCGAAGGTCGACCCGGGCCTGGTCGCCCAGTGGTCCGGGTACGACGCGCGGACCGCGCTCGCCGAGGCGTTCGGGGTGCCGGCGCTGGTGCTCAACGACGCCGAGGTGCACGGCGCCGGCGTGGTCGCCGGGACCGGCTGCGAGCTGGTGCTGACCCTCGGCACCGGGCTGGGCAGCGCGCTCTTCGACGGCGGGGTGCTCGCCCCGCACCTGGAGCTGTCCCACGCGCCGGTGCGCTGGAACACCACCTACGACACGTACGTGGGGGAGCCGGAGCGGCGCCGGCTCGGGGACGCGTTCTGGTCCCGCCGCATCCGTCAGGTCGTTGACGGGCTGCGCCCGGTGTTCCGCTGGGACCGGCTCTACCTGGGCGGCGGCAACTCCCGGCTGATCCGGCCCGAGCAGCTCGTGCGGATGGGCGACGACGTGGTGGTGGTGCCCAACACCGCCGGCATCGTCGGCGGCGTACGCGCCTGGGAGCTGGCCGCCGGCCGGCACGGCGCCCCCACCTGACCCGGCCCGCGCGGTTCCCGGGCCCCGGGAACAGTCGCGGTACGGCTGATGTTGTGCCAGCGTCGGGACAGTGGCGCGACACGAGGGGGTGGGTCGGATGGACCTTCTGGCCGAGTACCGGCGGGCGACCATGTTCTTCGAGGCCGGTGACCCGACCGGGGCTGCCCGGCTGCTCGAGCCGATCGTCGAGGCCGAGCCCGGCAACGCCTCGGTACGCCAGCTGCTCGCCCGCGCGTACTTCCAGTCGGCCCAGCTCAACCGCGCCGAGGCGCAGCTGCGGGAGCTGATCGACCGGGACCCCGCCGACCACTACGCCCACCACGTGCTGGGCCGCACGCTGGAGCGGCTCAACCGGCCCGCCGACGCGCTGCGGCACCTGCGCATCGCGGCGGCCATGCACAGCGGCAACGACGACTACCGCACCGCCCTGGACCGGGTGCAGACCCGGGTCGAGGGCACCCGCTGACGGCGGCCGGATCGACGCCTGGATGCGGGCACACGGGCGGGGCAGCTCCACCGAGCTGCCCCGCCCTCGCGTTCGTCACGGGGACGCGCGACGCCGAGCGCCTGGGTGATCAGGACGCCATGGACGTCAAAGTCGTCGGATGACGTCCATGGCGTCCTGATCACCGGTCGGTGTGCCGGCGGCGGCGGGCGGCCTACCATCGGCGTCATGGGACGTGAGCCGGCGGCGGGTACGCGATGAAGCTGAAGCTGGACCTGCACGACATCTTCAACAAGGGCCAGGACATCGACCGGGCCCTGCGCGGGATCATGGACGAGGCCGTGGCGAAGAAGGCCACCCTGGTCGAGATCATCCCCGGCAAGGGCTCCGGCCAGCTCAAGAAGCGGGTGCTGCGCTTTCTCGACCAGAAGGACGTCAAGCAGCTCTACCACCGGGTCGAGAAGGACTCGAAGAACTTCGGCCGCCTCTTCGTGCACTTCCGCTGGAAATAGTCACGGCATGGCCCTTGACCTGGATCTTAGGCCGCTTACAGGGCCACTGGACCAAGATCATGCCGTCTCCAGGCCGTTGCCGGCTTCCGGGCCGTCGTCGGCCGCCTGGTCCTCGCCGAACGCCTTGTCGATCGCCCGCCGGGTGCGGTCCTCGCTCGTCGGCAGCAGGTGCGTGTAGGTCCGGAGGGTGAAGCCGGGATCGCGACTGCTTGGACATGTGTCCAGCGGCGAGGTAACTGCACCGCCAAGTGCTGGCGGGCAAGGTCCGCCGCCGACCCCACCTCTTCACTCATAGGCTGAGGGTACGTTCGTTGCCTTGCTGGTGCGACGCCGTGGTCCTGGCCGGCGGACAGTCGGTAGGTGACCTCCGTCGTTGCCGGCCTCGAACGTGCTGAGCCCGGTGGTTCGATAGCCGCGCAGGAGGCGTGCGAGTTCGTCGGGGTCAACAGACGCCGCCGCCACCAGAGCTGCCAGCATCTGCGACCGGCTGACTGGAGTGCCAGCCGCTGCAGCTGCGCGTACTAGCAGCTCAAGTCGGTCGTCCACGGCCTGCGGCCACATCAGTAGCGTTCGACGTCGCTCTGCCTGTGCAAGCAAATCCATCGGCGCGCCCCTGTCTCATCTCAAGTATATCCATTATATACTAAGCGCTTGCGCGACGGCTCGGCTTACCAGCTGAGCAAGCAGCACATCCGTGAGGAGCTAGGTGATGTCCTGTGGTACGTCGCGATGTTGGCGGCCGAGTTCGGGCTTGACCTGGAGGACGTAGCCGCAGCGAGCCTGGAGAAGGTTAAGGATCGGTGGCGCCCGAGTGAGCTGGACCAACCGCTTCTCGATCACGAGGCGCCTGAGCATGAGCAGCTTCCTCGCCTCGCACGCTTCACCTTCACTCCTACTGTGCGAGAGAGTGACGGCCGGACGGTCATCAGCCTGACCTGCGACGGACAGCCCGTTGGTGACCCGCTTACGGATGCCTCACACCTGGACGATGACTACTGCTTTCATGACGCGTTCCACCTGGCGTACCTCGCGGTACTCGGCTGGTCGCCCGTGATGCGCTCGCTGCTGCGACGGAAGCGGAAGAGCGTGCCAGATATCGACGAGGCGGAGGACGGCGGTCGTGCCATCGCGATCGAGGAGGGCATCTCGGCGATGGTCTTCTCGTACGCATCGCGGCACGGCTTCTTTGAGGGAATCCGCCATGTGGACAACGAGCTGCTGAAGACGATCGGCAGTATGGTTGCCCATCTTGAAGTCAGTGTGCATCGGTCGGCGGACTGGGAGCGCGCCATCATGGTTGGCTACGAGTGCTGGCGGCAGCTTCGCGAGCAGAAGGGCGGTGTCCTTGAGGTGGACATGCTGCAGCGGACTATGCGAGTGGTTTAGCCTGAACCACCGGTAGAAATGCTTCGGTCCGGCTCCCTCTAGGAGCCGGACCTTTCGCGTTGATCAGGCTGCTGTTAGCTTCCGCACGACGTATTGGTTGAGGCTCAGCCCATCCTCTGCGGCGTGGGTTGCCAGCTCGCGGTGGAGACTTTCTCCGACGCGAACGTTGAACTTGCCTGAGTAGCTACGTTCGGCGAAGGGCTCCGGCACTTCTTCACCCTGCTGCTCCATGTCTGCGATTACCTCACGCAGTAGATTTTGGAGCCCCTGCAGAGCCTCGATTTGAGAAGAAGCCAGCCACGAAAGAGACGGAAACTCGGCGCAGGTGGCGACGAACTCGTTGTCCTGGGCCGACCACGTAACGCGGTAGGTGTAGTGGGTTACCTCGGGAGGGGCAACGGTCTGCATCACATGGCCTCCTTCTTTTCGATCGCCTTTAACACTTGCCGTACCTGGTACGCCTTGGCCTTGCCTTTGTCGTTCTGGATATTTACGCGCGGGTCCCCCGCCCACGGCATCTTGAACACTGCGTGGGAAGTGCCGTCTTGCCGTGGCTCCCCGAAGTGGTGCTTACACACCCTCTTGAGATCGCTGTAGGCGATGTTCTGTGGGTTGCTTCGCATCGCCTCTATGATCTTGTCTACCGAGGGCACGCCTCGATGGTACTACCCGTGGTACCGCCTCGCAACACCTCCGGGTGCGTGCCTACCCGTAACCATGCCTGCCCATGCTGCGGCAAGGTCTCCCAGCTGCGTCAGCGAAGGCGGGATGTCGCCATGCCTCCATCGACAGGCTGGTTCAGTCAGCCTTTTTCATCCTGCGTAGCGGTTGGCTTCGACGTGGTGCAGAACGAGGATGGCCTGCACAATCGTGGTCGTTCGCCGTGGGCAGCAGCGCAGCTTGACCAGGATCTTCCAGGTCTTGAGTGTGGCGATCGTCCGTTCGCCGCGGGCGCGGATCTTCGCGTGGGTCCGGTTCACGGCCTTCTGCCGGCGTGACAGCTTGGGCCGGAAGCGGCGCCGCTTGAATGGCGTGCGCACGCTGCCGCGAGCACCTTGATAACCCTAATGGGTGCAGAGCGGGTCGGGCTCTTGCCGCGACTCCTTTGATATCCCCGGCGTTCGACGCCTCACGATAAGGCGGGAGCTGCTGCGTGG